>CAYRHV010000213.1:0-4532 GCA_964424045.1 uncultured Ottowia sp.
CGAGGCCTACCTGGGCGTGCTGGTGGACGACCTGATCACCAAGGGCGTGACCGAGCCCTACCGCATGTTCACCAGCCGCGCCGAGTTTCGCCTGCAACTGCGCGAAGACAACGCTGACCTGCGGTTGACCGAAATCGGGCGCGGGCTGGGGCTGGTCGACGATGCACGCTGGGATGCGTTCAACCGCAAGCGCGACGCTGTTTCACGTGAAACGGAGCGACTCAAGTCGATCTGGGTGAATCCCGACCGCTTGCCGGCAAGCGAATCCGAGCGTGTGCTGGGCAAGCCGATCGAGCACGAGCACAACCTGTTCGACCTGTTGCGCCGGCCGGGCGTGGATTATGCAGGGCTGATGAGCCTGGATCGCGGCCGCCATGCTTGCGGCGATGTTTCACGTGAAACGCTGGGCGAACTGGCCGAGGCGGTGATCGAGCAGGTCGAGATCGCAGCGAAATACGCGGGTTACATCGACCGCCAGCGCGACGAGGTTGAACGCGCAGCGCACAACGAGCACTTGCGCCTGCCGCCGGATCTGGATTACATGCAGGTGTCGGCGCTGTCGTTCGAAGTGCGGCAAAAGCTGCAGGCGCAGCGCCCCGAGACGCTGGGCCAGGCTTCGCGCATCTCGGGTGTCACGCCAGCGGCAATCTCGTTGTTGCTGATCCACCTGAAGAAGCGCGCGGGTCGGGCCGACCCGCTGGTGGGCCAGGCAGCGACCCGGGCTGCATGAGTACACCGGGCGACCACGCCGCGCGCCTGGAGCGCGGTGCCGCGGAACTCGAGCTGGCGCTCGATCCGCGCATGCGATCCGAACTGCTGGCCTACCTCGACCTGCTGGCCAAGTGGAACCGAGTCTACAACCTGACCGCGCTGCGCGATCCGGGGCAGATGCTGACCCATCACCTGCTGGACAGCCTGGCGGTGGTCGCGCCCCTGCGGCGTCATACAGGTGGCGCGGCGGTGCGCCTGCTGGACGTCGGCAGTGGCGGCGGCCTGCCGGGTGCAGTGATCGCGATCTGTTGCCCGGAGATCGATGTCACCTGCGTCGATGCAGTGGCCAAGAAGGCGGCGTTCATCCAGCAGGTCGCAACGACCCTGGGGTGCGCCAACCTGCATGGCCTGCACGCGCGGGTCGAAACGCTGACGCAGACGTATGACGTGGTGGCCTCGCGCGCCTTTGCCGCGTTGTCCGACTTTGTCGCCTGGTCGCGGCGGGCGCGGGCCGAGCGGGGTGTTTGGCTGGCAATGAAAGGCAAGCGTCCCGACGACGAACTGGCCGCCTTGCCGCCGGACGTGGAAGCGTTTCACGTGGAACACCTGGCGGTGCCCGGGCTGCAGGCCGACCGCTGCCTGGTCTGGTTGCGATCCCGTGGTTTCACGTGAAACCTGGCGCGAAATGCGTTCCGGTGCCGGAGCGGCGCCCAAAGTCCCGTAAACTCGAAGTTCTTTTGATGCGCCGGAAGGCGCATCTTCAACAGCGATCTTGATATGTTGGGCATCACGGACTATGCCGCCTTTGTCGTTGCATTCTGGCTGTTCTTGATGGTTCCGGGGCCAGGCAATCTGGTGATTGCCACCGGTGCCACGCAGGGCGGTCTTCGGGGCGGCCTGGCGGCGACGTTTGGGGTCGTGGCGGGCGATCAGGTGCTGATCTGGTGTGCGCTGGGCGGTGTCGCGGCGCTGCTGCACGCCTACCCGTTGGCGTTTTCGGCCCTGCAGTGGGTGGGCGCAGCCTATCTGGCCTGGCTGGGCATTCGCCTGTGGCGCATGCGTCCAAACCAGCGGGCGGCGATGACAGCGCCCACACAGCGCCACTTCCGGCAGGCATTTCTGATCACCTTGCTCAACCCCAAGTCGATTGTGTTTTACGTTGCCTTCCTGCCGCTGTTCATCGACCCGGCGCGCCAGCAGGGGGCGATCACCCTGGCCGCGCTGGCCGCAACCGCGGCGGCGCTGGTGCTGCTGTATGGTTTGATCGAGTCCTTGCTGGTGCGTCGCTTTGTCCAGCGCATGCGCGCGAGCGCGCGCTTCGGCGCGCTGGCGCGCAAACTGAGCGCCGTGTTCTTGATTGGCTTTGGCGTTCGCCTGGCAACGTCGTCCTGAGATGGCTCAAATTTTCTGCATTGCCAACCAGAAAGGCGGGGTCGGCAAGACCACCACCACGGTCAACCTGGCCGCGGGGCTGGCACGCATCGGACAGCGCGTGCTCCTGGTTGACCTCGATCCGCAGGGCAATGCCACCATGGGTTCCGGCGTCGACAAGCGCACGCTCGAACTCTCGGTCTACGACGTGCTGCTCGAATCCTGCACGATTGCCGAAGCGGCCGTCGTTCCCGATCGGTTGAAGGAAGCTGGCGCCGGCTACGCCGTGCTCGGTGCCAACCGCGAGCTGGCCGGCGCGAGCGCCGCCTGAAGGATGCCCTGGCCGCGGTTGCCGCCGACCACGACTTCGTGCTGATCGACTGCCCGCCGTCACTCAGCATGCTGACGCTCAACGGCCTGTGCGCCGCCCAGGGCGTGATCGTCCCGATGCAGTGCGAATACTTTGCACTCGAAGGCCTGGCCGACCTGACCAATACCATCCGCCAGGTGCATGCCAACCTCAATCGCGACTTGCGCCTGATCGGCCTGCTGCGTGTCATGTTCGACGCCCGCATCACCCTGCAGCAGCAGGTCAGCGAGCAGCTCAAGGCGCACTATGGCAGCAAGGTGTTCGACACCATCATCCCGCGCAACGTGCGCCTGGCCGAGGCGCCGAGTTACGGCCTGCCCGGCGTCGTGTTCGACCCCGCGGCCAAGGGGAGCAGGGCCTTCGTGGCCTTTGCGCAGGAACTGGTCGAGCGTGGTCTCAGTGCCTGAGATGCCCCGGCACCGCCCCTGCAGGCAAGCGATGGCCGGGGAGCGCGCTTCGCCGCGGGATTCCCTGCCTCCGCCATCGGGGTTGTGCAAGCGCTGGAGGCACGGGCCGGGCGCGGCACCTATCATCAGAGCCGAACGCCAGCGCGCAACCACCCGATTCCAGATACTCCGAGCACCATGAATTCATTGCCTGCGACCCGCATCGAACACGACCTGATTGGCGAGCGCGAACTGCCCAATACGGTCTACTACGGCGTGCATACCCTGCGTGCATTGGAGAACTTTCCGATTACACAGACGCCGATCAGCATCTATCCGGACCTGGTCAACGCGCTGGCCGGCATCAAGAAGGCGGCGGCGCAGAGCAACCACGAACTCGGCCTGCTCAGCGCCGAGCACTGCCGCGGCATCGTCGCCGCCTGCGACGAACTGCTGGCCGGCAAGCTGCACGAGCAGTTCGTGGTCGACGTGATCCAGGGCGGCGCCGGCACCTCGACCAACATGAACGCCAACGAGGTCATTGCCAACCGGGGACTGGAGCTGATGGGCCACGCCAAGGGCGAGTTCCAGTACCTGCACCCGAACGAGCACGTCAACATGGGCCAGAGCACCAACGACGTCTACCCCAGTGCCCTGCGCATCGCCATGTGCCACGGCATGACGCGACTGGCCGACGAGATCGAACACCTGCGCCGGGCCTTCGCCACCAAGGCCGAGGAATTCCGGGACGTGCTCAAGATGGGCCGCACCCAGATGCAGGACGCGGTGCCGATGACCTTCGGCCAGGAACTGGGGACCTACGCCGAGATGCTGGCCGAGGACCACCAGCGCCTGCTCGATGCGCGTCCGCTGATCGGCGAGCTGAACCTGGGTGGCACCGCGATCGGTACCGGCATCACCGCGCATCCGGACTATGCCGGGTGCGTGATCCGGCATCTGCGCGAGGTCACGGGCATGGATCTCGTCAATTCCCGCAACCTGATCGAGGCGACGCAGGACTGCGGCGGCTACGTGCTGCTGTCGAGCATGCTCAAGCGCATTGCCACCAAGCTGTCGAAGATCTGCAACGACCTGCGCCTGCTCTCCAGCGGCCCGCGCGCCGGCCTGGGCGAGCTCAACCTGCCGGCCGTGCAGGCGGGCTCGAGCATCATGCCGGGCAAGGTCAACCCGGTGATTCCGGAGGTCGTGAACCAGATCGCGCACGAGGTGATCGGCAACGACGTCACGGTCAGCTTCGCCGCCGAGGCCGGCCAGTTGCAGCTCAACGCCTTCGAGCCGATCATCGCGCACAGCCTGTTCAAGAGCATCAAGCACCTGGGCGCCGGCTGCCGCACCCTGGCCGATCGCTGCGTGAGCGGCATCAGCGCCAACGTCGAGCACATGCGCGACGCGGTGACGCACTCGATCGGGATCGTCACGGCGCTCAACCCCTACATCGGCTATGCCAATGCCACGGCGGTGGCGCAGGCGGCGCACGCCAGCGGCGGCAGCGTCTACGACATCGTGCTCGAGCGCGGCCTGCTGACGCGCGCGCAACTCGACGCCATCCTGCGCCCCGAGATCCTGACGCGGCCGGTGCCGCTCGACCTGGCGCCCAAGCGCGCCGCCTGAGAGCCCATGAAAAAATACCTCACCCCCGCCTGGGCCGCCAGAACCCGCCCGCTCCGCGTTGC
>CAYRHV010000214.1:0-4515 GCA_964424045.1 uncultured Ottowia sp.
TCCTCGATGATGGCCCAGGCGGCGTCGGCCATCTGCTGCGTCAGCTTCTCCATCAGGTAGCTGCCGGCCCAGGGGTCGACCACGCTGGTGATGTGCGTCTCCTCCTGGATGATGAGCTGCGTGTTGCGCGCGATCCGGGCGCTGAATTCCGTCGGCAGCGCGATCGCCTCGTCGAAGGAATTGGTGTGCAGCGACTGCGTGCCGCCAAACACCGCCGCCATCGCCTCGATGGCGGTGCGCACGATGTTGTTGTAGGGGTCCTGCTCGGTCAGCGACCAGCCCGAGGTCTGGCAGTGCGTGCGCAGCATCAGGCTCTTGGGCTTTTGTGCACCAAAGTCCTTCATGATGCGGCACCACAGCAGGCGCGCGGCGCGCATCTTGGCGATCTCCAGGTAGAAGTTCATGCCGATGGCCCAGAAGAACGACAGGCGGCCGGCGAAGTCGTCGACTTGAATGCCCTTGGCCATGGCCGTCTTCACGTATTCCTTGCCGTCGGCCAGGGTGAAGGCCAGCTCCAGCGCCTGGTTGGCGCCGGCTTCCTGGATGTGGTAGCCGCTGATCGAGATCGAGTTGAAGCGCGGCATGTGCTGCGCCGTGTATTCGATGATGTCGCCGACGATGCGCATCGACGCCTCGGGCGGGTAGATGTAGGTGTTGCGGACCATGAACTCCTTGAGGATGTCGTTCTGGATGGTCCCGGCCAGCTGGTCCTGGCGCACGCCCTGCTCTTCGGCGGCGACGATGTAGCCGGCCAGCACCGGCAGCACGGCGCCGTTCATGGTCATGGAGACGCTGACCTTGTCGAGCGGGATGCCGTCGAACAGCACCTTCATGTCCTCCACGCTGTCGATCGCCACGCCGGCCTTGCCGACGTCGCCGGTGACGCGCGGGTGGTCGCTGTCGTAGCCGCGGTGCGTCGCCAGGTCGAACGCCACGCTCACGCCCTGGCCGCCGGCGGCCAGCGCCTTGCGGTAGAAGGCGTTGCTTTCTTCGGCGGTGGAAAAGCCCGCGTACTGGCGGATCGTCCAGGGCCGGCCCGCGTACATGGTGGCCTGCGGCCCGCGCAGGAAGGGCTCGAAGCCCGGCAGCGTGTTCGCATGCGGCAGGTCCGCCGTGTCCGCGGCGGTGTAGAGCGGCTTGACTGTGATGCCGTCGGGCGTGCGCCAGTTCAGCGCCGACACGTCGCCGCCGGGCGCGAACCGCGCGGCGGCCTGTTCCCAGTCGGCCAGGGTGGAGGGCTTGAAGGAGGCTGCATCTGCGCTCATCGTGCTTCGGGCGGCCGGTGCTTGACGCCGGCCGCAAGGTGGGTTGGGGAAAATGGGGATGAGAAAGCCGTAATTATTAATTCAAAATTCAGTTTTGGTCCTAGAATCGGAAAAATATTTTTCCCGACGTCCGCACCGTGACCGCCACCCTTGTCCGCCGCGCCCTCTACGAGGAGGTCGCCGAGCGCCTGCGCCAGCGCATCTTCGCACGCGAGCTCGCGCCCGGCCAGTGGATCGACGAGCTGAAGATCGCCGAGGAACTGGGCATCAGCCGCACGCCCCTGCGCGAGGCGCTGAAGGTGCTGGCCACCGAGGGGCTGGTGACGATGAAGCTGCGCCGTGGCGCCTACGTCACCGAGGCCTCGTCCAAGGATCTGGCCGACGTCTATCACCTGCTGTCGCTGCTCGAGACCGACGCCGCGCGCGTGGTGGCACGCCGGGCCAGCGAGGCCGACCTGGCCGAACTGGACGCGCTGCACCAGGAACTGGAAGCCGCTGCCAGCGACACGGCGCGCTTCTTCACCCTCAACGAGGCCTTTCACCTGCGGCTGCTGGAGCTGGCCGACAACCGCTGGCGCCTGCAGCTGGTGCAGGACCTGCGCAAGGCCATGAAGCTGCACCGCCAGCACTCGCTGCACAAGAGCGGGCGCCTGCGCGAATCGCTGCACGAGCACCGCGCGCTGCTGGCGGCCCTGAAGGCACGCGACCCCGAACGCGCCGCCGCCAGCATGAGCACCCACTTCACCAGCGGCCTGGAAGCCACGCACTGAACCCCATCCGGCAGTCGACCGCCCGCCTGCAAACGGCTCGAACCCCGGATTGGGCAGCCGGTGCGACCCTGGACCAACATCGATGATGAATTTCAAGTTCCCGAACGTCCCGGTCGGCCACGGCCCGGCGCCGAATCCACCGCGCCTGCCGGCATTCGGCCGGCGCCAGCTGATGGTGCTGGCATGGGCCGGCTGGGCCTGGCCCGCGGCCACGCAGGCGCAGGAGGGCGAAGCCTGGCCGATGCACGAAGCGGTGCCGGGCGGCGTCGCCCGGATCGACCTCGGCCCGGCCGCCGACCGGCCGCGGGCGACGGCGGGCGACGTCCCGCTGCTGGTCATCGGAGACCCGATCCAGTGGACCGCCCTGGTCGGCATCCCGCTCTCAGCCAAGCCGGGCCGGCAGGGCATCCGCGTCACCGGACCCGGCGGCGCCGAGCGCGAACTCGACTACGTGGTGCGCCGCAAGCACTATGCCGAGCAGCACCTGAAGGTGGCGCCGCGCACGGTCGACCTGTCGCCCGCCGACCTGGCGCGCCATGAACGCGAGCGCCACCACCAGCAGCAGGTGATCGCCACCCTGAGCGCGCCGCCCGAAGGCGAACTGGCGATGCGCGCGCCCTGCCCCGGCCGGCGTTCCGACTCCTTTGGCAAGCGGCGCTTCTTCAACGGCCAGCCGCGCAATCCGCACAGTGGCATGGACATCGCCGCCGCCACCGGCACCCCCGTGACGGCGCCACTGGCCGGCACGGTGCTCGACACCGGCGACTATTTCTTCAACGGCAACACCGTCTGGCTGGACCACGGCGGCGGCCTGCTATCGATGCTGTGCCACCTGAGCCGCATCGACGTGGCGCCGGACCGGCGCCTGGCGACGGGCGAACGCCTGGGCGCGGTCGGCGCCACCGGCCGCGTCACCGGCCCGCACCTGCACTGGACCGTGGTGCTGAACCGCGCCTCGGTCAACCCGGCCCTGTTTCTCGCCGCCTGAATGGGCCGGCGCCACGCGCGGGCTCAGGATTCGGCGTCGTCGACGCCGGCCTCAACCGCAACGCCGGCCGCCGGATCCCGTGCGACCTTGCCGCGTGCCGCGGCAGCGAGCTGGCGCAAGGCACGATCGACCACCGGGTCCATGTCCACCGGCCGCAGGTGACGCTGGCGCAGCAGCTTCTCGCAGGTGCGACGCGTCATGCCGTGAGCCCGTCCGCCCTGGCTGACGAACATGAACAGCGAGCCGTTGTCGCTGGTCCAGCTCAGCTGCGCACGGCGCCAGGCCTTGCGCACGTGGAGGTCGACCCAGTCGCCGGTGCGCATGCGCGCGACCTCGGCGCGAATGCGTGCCTCCAGCTCGTCCGCGGCCGGCTCCTGGCTTGTCGCCGACAAGGGCACCGGCACCGGCGTGGCACTGGCCACCGATACATCCTCGGCCGGCGGCGGTCCAGCCAGTGCGACTGCCGTCGGCGGTACTGCAGCCGGCGCTGACGGCACGGACGCCCCGGAAACGGATGCCTCCGAGGCCGTGTCGAAGCCGGAGCCGAAGCCATCGTCCATCGGCTCGGTGTCGGCAAAGCCCGCCGCCTCGCGCTCCAGCCGGGCCAGCCAGGGCTGCTCGGCCTTGCGCGGCACGGGTGGCTCGGTGAGCACGTCCATCTGCCCCGAAGGCATGGCTTCGAGCATGGCCCGCGCGTGTGCCAGGCCAGAGGCCTCGACGTCCTGCGCACTGCGCAGCCGGCGCAGGTGCAGAACCGGTTCGTGGTAGCGCATCAGCACGTCGAAGAAGGCCTGGGTCTCGGCCGGCTCCTTGCCCAGCATGTCGAGCCCGTGCCGCAGCGTCTTCAGCATGCCGGGGACGACCTCGAACAGGCGCGCCGGCTGGCGCATCGCCTGCTCGCGATTGACCGACCACAGCAGGTCGCTGACGATCGCCAGGTAGCCGCCCGGATCGAGCCGCGAGCCCTGGCCCCGGCTGGTGAGCTGCGCATGCGCGATGACCAGCGACCAGTCACGGAACAGGAAGTCCGCCACGGCCGACGGCACGCCCACCAGGTCGGGGCGCAGGCTGAAGTCGAGCGCGATGCGATCGGCCAGGGCCTGGCGCTCCTGGGCGAACTGCATCGAATGCACGACCTGCTCGCGCGCCGTCTCGCCCGCCTCGTCGGCGTTCTTCCAGGCCGCCTCCAGCTGCGCGCGCTGGTCGTCGAAATCCTGCGTGCGCACGGCCGGCACGCCGTTCAGGGCGCGCACCGCGGCCCGCACCGGCACCATGAACTGCTCGAAGGCGGGCTCGAACTCGTCGTTGAACTTGAAGCTGCGCTGCGCGATGGTCTCCAGCAGCATGCGCGCCGGATGGGCGTCCTCGGCAAAGAAGCGCGGGTGGTCCAGCGCCAGCCGCAGCAGGGCGGGCTCGAGCGCCACGAAGGCCTCGCGCACCGGCGCCAGCACCCGGCCGTCGCCGGCGACCTGCTCGATCAGCATGCGCACCG
>CAYRHV010000215.1:0-2688 GCA_964424045.1 uncultured Ottowia sp.
GCCACGAGGAATACACCGACAACGCCTACGTCCAGGGCAACGTGGTGCAGATCACGCCCCAGCTTGGCGGCACCGTGACGGCGCTGCATGCCGACGAGACCGATCGGGTGCAGGCCGGCCAGGTGCTGGTCGAGCTCGATGGCGCCGATGCGGACGTGGCGCTGGCGCAGGCCGAGGCGGCGCTGGGCCAGGCGGTGCGCCAGGCGCGCACGCTGTACCTCGACAACGCGTCGCTGAAGGCCCAGATCGGCCTGCGCGACGCCGACGTGGCCGGGGCGCGCACGCTGCTGGCCCGGGCGCGCCAGGACCTGCAACGGCGCCAGGGCCTGGCTGCCGGTGGCGCGGTATCGGCCGAGGAGCTGGCGCATGCGCGCGCCCAGGTGGCGAGCGCGCAAAGCAGCCTGGAGGCGGCGCAGGCGGCGGCACGCGCGGCGCGCGAGCAGCTGGCCAGCAACCAGGCCCTGACCGAGGGCACGCCGGTGGCCGAGCACCCGAGCGTGCTGGCCGCCGCGGCCCGGGTGCGCGAGGCCTGGCTGGCGACGCGCCGCACGGTGTTGCCGGCGCCGGTTTCGGGCTATGTCAGCAAGCGCGTGGTGCAGCTGGGTCAGCGCGTGGCACCCGGCGCGCCGCTGATGTCGGTGGTGGCGCTGGACGCCCTGTGGGTCGACGCCAATTTCAAGGAGAACCAGCTCGGTGCGATCCGCATCGGGCAGCCGGTGCGGCTGACCGCCGACCTCTACGGCCGCAAGGTGGTGTATGCCGGCCGCGTCACGGGCCTGGGCGTGGCCACGGGCGCGGCCAGCGCGCTGCTGCCGGCGCAGAACGCCACCGGCAACTGGATCAAGGTGGTGCAGCGAGTGCCGGTGCGGATCGCGCTCGATCCCGAGCAGCTGCGCGCGCATCCGCTGCGCATCGGACTCTCGATGGCGGCCACGGTGGACATCACGGATCAGGACGGCCCGATGCTGGCCGCGGCGCCGAAACAGGAGCCCCTGGCCAGCACGCCGGTGTTCGCCGATGCCGGGCAGGGCGCCGAGGCCCGAGTGCGCGAGATCATCGCGCACAACCTGGGGCGCGCCGCGCCGGGCGCTTCCTGAGCCATCCGACCCGACGGCCGGTGCCGGCCGTCGCTTCGCCGCGCCGCCCCTGCCATGAACGCCGCCGCCGTTGCCGAGCATCCACCGCTGACCGGCAGTGCCCGCCTGCTGGGCACCCTGGCGCTGTCGGCGGCGACCTTCATGAACGTGCTCGACACCTCGATCGCCAACGTCTCGCTGCCGGCGATTGCCGGCGACCTGGGCGTCAGTCCGGTGCAGGGCACCTGGGTCATCACCAGCTTTGCCGTGGCGAACGCGATTGCCGTGCCCCTGACCGGCTGGCTGACGCAGCGCCTGGGCCAGGTGCGGCTGTTCACGGCCAGCGTACTGCTGTTCGTGCTGATGTCCTGGCTCTGCGGCCTGGCGCCCAACATGACGACGCTGGTGTTCTTTCGCGTGCTGCAGGGCTTCGTCGCCGGGCCCATGATTCCGCTGTCGCAGACGCTGCTGCTGTCGAGCTATCCGCCGGCCCTGGCGGGCCTGGCGATGGCGCTGTGGTCGATCACCACCCTGGTGGCGCCGATCACCGGGCCACTGCTGGGCGGCTGGATCACGGACAACATCAGCTGGCCCTGGATCTTCTTCATCAACGTGCCGGTGGGCCTGGTGGCGGCCGCCGGCACCTGGGCCGTGTATCGCCAGCGCGAGACCGCGACCCGGCGCGTGCCGATCGACGCCATCGGCCTGGCCCTGCTGGTGCTGTGGGTCGGCGCGCTGCAGGTCATGCTCGACAAGGGCAAGGAGCTGGACTGGTTCGCCTCGCCGCAGATCGTCGCGCTGGCCGTCACCGCGGGGGTCGGTTTTGTCTTCTTCATGGTCTGGGAGCTGACCGAGGCGCACCCGATCGTCGACCTGTCGCTGTTTCGAGTGCGCAACTTCTGGTCCGGCACCCTGGCCACGGCCGTGGGCTACGGCCTGTTCTTCGCCCTGATCGTGATCCTGCCGCTGTGGCTGCAGCAGTACATGGGCTATACGGCAACGCTGGCGGGCATGATCCTGGCGCCGACCGGGGTGCTGGCCATCGTGCTGGCGCCGGTGGTGGGCCTGACCCTCAACCGCGTCGATCCGCGCATCTACGTCACTCTTTCATTCGTGGTGTTCGCGCTCGTGATGTGGATGCGCTCGCTGTTCACCATCGACACCGATTTCGTCACCATCATGATCCCGACCGTGATCCAGGGCATCGCGGTGGCGGGCTTCTTCGTGCCGCTGGTGACCATCACCCTGTCCGGCCTGCATCCGTCGCGCATCGCGGCCGCGGCCGGGTTGTCGAATTTCGCCCGCCTGACGGCGGGCGCCGTTGGCACCTCGATCAGCGCCACCCTGTGGGAAGACCGCACGGCGCTGCACCATGCCCAGCTGGCCGAGACCGTCAACCCCGGCCGCGAGGTCACGGTGCAGGCCCTGGACCAGCTGCAGTCCCTGGGCCTGAGCCCCGAGCAATCGCTGGGGCTGATCGACCGCCTGCTGACCCAGCAGGCCAACATGATCGCGACCCAGGAACTGTTCTGGGGCGCGGCGGTGCTGTTCCTGGTGCTGATCCCGCTGGTCTGGCTGGCACGGCGGCCGGCGGCGCCGCCCGCGCGCTGAT
>CAYRHV010000215.1:2788-4499 GCA_964424045.1 uncultured Ottowia sp.
GCGGTGCCGATCCGGTTGCCGGCGGCAGTGCGCTGTCGGCCGGTTCGGGCGCGGACTGGCGCCGCGCCTGCGTGGCGGCATGGCGCGCCCGCGCGGCATCGGCCTGCTGCGGGCTCCAGGCGGCCCAGCCGGTGCGTTCGCCGCTGACGGGCTCCATGTGGATGCAGTCCACCGGGCAGGCGGCCACGCACAGCTCGCAGCCCGTGCACTGGGACTCGATCACGGTGTGCATGCGCTTGTTGCTGCCGATGATGCAGTCGACGGGGCAGGCCTGGATGCACAGGGTGCAGCCGATGCACCAGTCCTCGTCGATCCAGGCCACGCCGCGCGGCCCTTCGAGGCCATGGTCTGGATTCAGGGGCACCACCGGCTGGCCGGTGAGCGCGGCCAGCCGGCGCACGCCCTCGGCACCGCCGGGCGGGCACTGGTTGATCGGCGCCTCGCCAATGGCCATGGCGCGTGCGTAGCTGGCGCAGTCAGGGTAGCCGCAGCGCGTGCACTGAGTCTGCGGCAAGGCGTCCAGCAGGCGCTGGACCAGGGAGGACGGTGGTTCCTGGTCGGGCACGGTCCGCGCGATCCTCCCGCCTCGCAGGCCGCTGGCTGTGTACCGCCAGCGGGCCGTGCCGTGTTCAGGCCGCCAGCTTGGCGCGTCCGTTGCTGGAGCGGCCGGACGCCTTGGCCGCCCGGGCCGGGGCTTGCGCCGGTTGTTCCGGTTGCGGGTGCTCGGCGATGAAGTCGCGCACGCGCGGATAGACTTGCTGGCGCCAGCGCCGGCCGCTGAAGATGCCGTAGTGGCCCGCGCCCGGCACCTCATAGTGGCGCTTGGGCTTGCGCTCGATGCCGCTGCACAGGTCGTGCGCAGCCCGGGTCTGGCCGCAGCCGGAGATGTCGTCCAATTCGCCTTCGATCGTCAGCAGGGCGGTGGTCTTGATGTCCTGCGGGCGCACGCGCTCCAGCTTGCCCTTGGGCGAGCGCACGTCCCAGGTGCCGTTGACGAGGTCGAAGTCCTGGAACACGACGCGGATCGTCTCCAGGTAGAAGTTGGCGTCCATGTCGAGCACTGCGTTGTATTCGTCGTAGAACTTGCGGTGTGTCTCGGCACTGGACTGGTCGCCGCGGATCAGGTTGCGGAAGAAGTCCCAGTGACTCATCGCGTGGCGGTCCGGGTTCATGGCCACGAAGCCGGAGTGCTGCAGGAAGCCGGGGTAGACCTGGCGGCCAGCGCCCGGGAAGTTGTGCGGCACCCGGTAGATGACGTTGTTCTCGAACCACTGGTGGCTGCGATGCGTGGCCAGGTCGTTGACTCGCGTGGGCGAGCGGCGGGCGTCGATCGGTCCGCCCATCATGGTCATGGTCAGCGGCGTCAGCTCGCCCCGGCTGGCCATCAGCGAGATCGCCGCCAGCACCGGGACCGTGGGCTGGCACACGCTCACGACGTGGCAGTTGCCGTACTTGGACTGCAGGTGGCGGATGAATTCCTGCACGTAGTTGACGTAGTCGTCGAGGTGGAACTCGCCCTCCGACATCGGCACCATGCGCGCGTTCTTCCAGTCGGTGATGTAGACCTTGTGGTCCTGCAGCATGGTGCGCACGGTCTCGCGCAGCAGGGTGGCGTGATGGCCCGACAGCGGCGCCACGATCAGCACCGGCGGCTGCAACTTGAGCTTCTCCAGCGTCGGCGGATCGTCCGAGAAGCGCTTGAAGCGGCGCA
>CAYRHV010000216.1:0-4488 GCA_964424045.1 uncultured Ottowia sp.
GCTGGGTCTGGGCAGCTGCCGCGAAGCGGCGACCTGAGGCAACTTGTTGATCAGCCTGCGTCGTGCCCGGCGTTGGCGGGCAACATGCCGCCGTGCCTCATCCTGGCACGCGCAGCAGCAGCACCACGGCGCGCGCCTCGATTGCCGCGCCCTGCCCCACCGGGCCCAGGCGCTCGGCGGTCTTGGCCTTGATGTTGACCTGCGCGGCGTCGACGCCAAGCGCGCGCGCCACGCCCGCGGCCATGGCGGCGCGGTGCGGCGCCAGGCGCGGCGCCTGCGCCACGACGGTGGCATCGACGTTGCCGACGCGCCAGCCGGCGGCCCGCACGCGGCGCATGGCCTCGGCCAGCAGGGCGGACGAATCGGCACCGCGGAAGGCGACCTCGCTGTCGGGGAAATGCGTGCCGATGTCGCCCAGGCCGGCCGCGCCCAGCACGGCGTCGGTGACGGCGTGCAGCAGCACGTCGGCGTCGGAATGACCCAGCAGGCCACGGGCGTGGGGAATCGTCACGCCGCCGATCACGAGCGCCCGACCCGGCACCAGCGCGTGCACGTCCCAGCCTTCGCCGATGCGAAACGGCAGCGGATCGCCTGGATCTGATTCGTTCATGCGGCTCCTCGATGGCGCAGGATGGCTTCGGCCAGCTCGAAGTCCTCCGGCCAGGTGACCTTGAAGTTGCGCGCGCTGCCCGGCACCAGCAGGGGCCGCTGGCCGGCTCGTTCCATGGCGCTGGCCTCGTCGGTGATGCCGGCAAAGCCGTGCACGGCATGCGGCGCCAGCGCGGCCCGCAGCGCCCCCAGACGGAACATCTGCGGCGTCTGCGCCAGCCACTTGCCGGCGCGGTCGATGGTGGTGGCGGCGCGCCCGTCGGTTTCGCTTTTCAGCGTGTCGGGCAGCGGCAGCGCCAGCAGCCCGCCCACGGGGTCGGGCAGGCAGGCGTCGATCAGCGCGTCCACCAGTGCCGGCGTCACCAGGCAGCGCGCGGCGTCGTGCACCAGCACCCAGTCGGTCTCCGGCACCCCGGTGGCATGCAGGTGCGCCAGGCCGTTGAAGACGCTGGCGGCGCGCGTGGCGCCACCGCAGTCGATGCACTCCCAGCGCCCTTCAGCATTACGCAGCGCGTCGTCCCCCGGCGCCACCACGACCAGGATGCGCGCCAATCGCGGCACGCCCGAAAGCGCCGCCAGCGTGTGGTGCACCAGCGGCCGCCCGGCCACCGGCTGGTATTGCTTGGCCTGTGCCCCGCCGGCGCGCGAGCCGCTGCCGGCACACGGCAGCAGGGCGTGGCAGCGTGGGGCAGCGGGCTCGGCCGGCATCGGGAAATCAGGCCCCGCCGACCGCTTCCGGGGCGTTCAGCAGCGTCCACAGGCGCACCGGCGTCAGTGGCATCTGCAGGCGCGGCGCCAGCTCGGGCCGACCGCCGCGCGCCAGCGCATCGGCCACGGCGTTGACCACGCAGGGGGCAGCGCCGATGGTGCCCAGCTCGCCCACGCCCTTGACGCCCAGGGCATTGTTGACGCTGGGCGTGGACTCGTCCATTTCGGTTCGAAAGTGCGCCGCGAGGTCGTCGGCGCGCGGGATCGCATAGTCCATCAGGCTGCCGGTCAGCAGCTGGCCGGCGGCGTCGTAGACCAGGCGCTCCAGCAGCGCCTGGCCGATGCCCTGCACCGCGCCGCCATCGAGCTGGCCGCGCACGATCATCGGGTTCACCACGCGGCCGATGTCGTTCACGCTGGCATAGGCCACCAGCTGCACGGCGCCGGTCTGCGGGTCCAGCTCGACCTCGCAGACGTGGGCGCCGTTGGGCCAGGTCGGACCGGCCACGGTGTGCGTATGGTCGACCCGGATCTGGCCCGCCGGCTGGCGTCCGGCGAGCTCGAACAGTCCAATCGCGTGATCGGTGCCGGCGACGTGAAAGCGCCCGGCTTCGTAGCGCAGGTCCGCCGGCGCAGCCTCCAGCTCGCGCGCCGCCAGCGCACGCGCCTCGTCCAGCGTGCGCTCGGCGCCGGCCTGCATGGCCGAGCCGCCGGTGAACAGCGAGCGCGAGCCCGCACTGCCGTAGCCGTTGCCGCGGTCCGTGTCGCCCAGCACCACGCGCACCTGGTCGATCGGCACGCCAAAGGCATCGACCACCAGCTGCGCCAGCGAGGTGGCAATGCCCTGGCCCATCTGGTTGACGGCGGAAAAGACCTCGATCACGCCGTCCTTCCTGATCTCGATGCTGACGCTTTCCTCGAACGCGTTGCCGCCGGTCCATTCGAGAAAGGTGGCCAGGCCCAGGCCGCGCCACAGGCCGCGCGCCCGGGACGCCGCGGCGCGCGCCTCGAAGCCGTCCCAGTCCGCCAGCCGCAGGGCCTGGTCCAGCACGTGCTCGAAGCACCCGACGTCGTAGGTCTGCGCCATCGGGTTGGTGTAGGGCATCTGCTCCGGGCGGATGAAGTTGCGCCGGCGCAGCAGCAGGCGGTCGATGCCGGTCTGGCGCGCGGCCTCGTCCATCAGGCGCTCGATGTTGAAGATCGCCTCCGGCCGGCCGGCGCCGCGGTAGGCGCCGGTGGGCGCCTGGTGCGTGAGCACGGCACGGGCGTGGAAGTCGACCACCGGCACGTCGTAGACGCTGGTCTGCACCCACAGGCCGATGCGCAGCTGGATCATGACCCCGGTGCCCAGCGCATAGGCGCCGACGTTGGCGAGCGAATCCAGGCGCAGCGCCAGCATGCGGCCCTCGGCATCGAGCGCCAGCTCGGCGTCGACCTGCAGGTCGCGGCCGTGCGTCGTGCCCAGGAACTCCTCGCCGCGCTCGCCGCTCCAGCGCACGCCACGCCCGGTGGCGCGTGCCGCCCAGGCGACGAGGATGTATTCGGGATAGGGCGAGATCTTCATGCCGAAGCCGCCGCCGACGTCGCCCACGCGCACCCGCACCGCTTCCGGCTGCAGCCCCAGCGCGGCCGCCACGGCGGCGCGCACGGCGGTCGGCATCTGCGTCGACACCTGCATCGACAGGCGGCCCGCGGCGGCGTCCCAGGCGGCGCGCGCGGCCCGCGGCTCCAGCGTCAACGCCGCCACGCGCTGATGCACCAGCCGCAGCCGCACCACGTGGGCCGCGCGCGCGAACGCCGCCTCGGCGGCGCCCGCGTCGCCATAGCGTGCCTCGCAGGCAATGTTGTCGGGCGCCGCCGGCGTGACCGCGTGCTCGGCCGCCAGCGCGGCCGCCAGGCTGGCGACGGCGGGCAGCTCCTCGTAGTCGACCTGCACTGCCTCGGCGGCATCGTGCGCCTGCTGCAGGCTGTCGGCCACCACGGCGGCCACCGCCTCGCCGACGTGGCGCACCTCGTCCACGGCCAGCGCATGGCGCACCGGCGTGGCGCAACGGCTGCCGTCGGCGCGCTTGAACGGCGCGCCCGAATCGAGCGGCGGCACGCCGGCCGCCACCAGGTCGGCGCCGCTCCAGACCCCGCGCACCCCGGGCAGGGCGCGCGCGCCGTCCAGATCGACGGCGCGAATGCGCGCATGGGCATGGGGCGAGCGCACCAGCACCAGCCAGCCATCGCCGACCTCGCCCAGGTCGTCAACGTAGCGGCCACGGCCCTGCAACAGGGCGTCGTCCTCCTGCCGCAGCACGGCGCGGCCGCTGCCAAAACGCAGGGTGGCGGGTTCAATCGGGTCAGGCATGGAACACGGCGCAGCAATCGGGCAATAACCCGCAGACTATAGAGCCGGCTGACGATCCTTGTCTGCCGCCTCGTCACGGCCGGCCGGCTGCTACTTGATCGATAGCAAGACGGCCGGGCGCCGCGTCGTGGCGGGGATTCGCAGCGACAGCGCCGAACGACGGGCCGACGTAAAATACGCCCATCACCCCCCCGGTGGAACCGGTTGGGGGTTTTTGTCGTTGCCCCACGCCACCCGTTGCCCTTTCGCATGGACCTGCCCCAGCTCACACCCGGCAAGCGCCACACCCTGCCCCGCCCGCCCGGCTCGGCCGACGCGCTGCTGCTGGCCCGATTCGCGGCGCGCGAACGCGCGGCCGGCCGCATCACCGCCATCATCAGCGCCGACGCCGCCGACACGCGCCGCCTGCTGGAAGAACTGAAGAGCTTCGACCCGGCACTGCGGGTGACGCTGTTTCCGGACTGGGAAACCCTGCCCTACGACAGCTTTTCACCGCACCAGGACCTGATCAGCGAGCGCCTGGCCACCCTGTGGGCGATCCGCCAGGGCCAGGCCGACGTGGTGCTGGTGCCGGCCACCACGGCGCTGTACCGCCTGGCGCCGCCGGCCTTCCTGGCCGCCACCACCTTCCACTTCAGGCAGGGCCAGAAGCTGGACGAAGCCGCGCTCCGCAGCCAGCTCACGCTGGCCGGCTACAGCCACGTGTCGCAGGTGGTGAGCCCGGGCGAATATGCGGTGCGCGGCGGCCTGATCGACCTGTTTCCGATGGGCTCGCCGCAGCCGCTGCGCGTGGACCTGTTCGACGACGAGATCGACTC
>CAYRHV010000217.1:0-4487 GCA_964424045.1 uncultured Ottowia sp.
GACTGGGCCGACGGCTTCGGCCTGATCCGGGCCAGCAACACCACGCCGGTGCTGGTGCTGCGCTTCGAGGGCCAGACGCCGCAGGCGCTGGCGCGCATTGAGGCCGAGATGCTGGCGCTGCTGCGGCGCGTCAAGCCGGATGCGCAGGTTGGCGGTGCAGCGCACTGAAGGAGGCCGATCCGGCCCGGGCCCGATCCGGCCGCGGCCATGATCGGCGCGCTGTACAACCTCGCCGCCTGGGCTGCGCAGCCGCTGCTGCGGCGCAAGCTGCGTCGCCGCGGCCGGGCCGAGCCGGGCTACCTGCAGGCGGTGGACGAGCGCTTCGGCCGCTACGGCAGCGCGCCGGCGCGGCCGCAGCCGGCGGCCGGCATGCCCCTGGTCTGGATCCACGCCGTGTCGCTGGGCGAGACGCGCGCGGCGGCGATCCTGCTGCGCGAGCTGCGCGCCCAGTGGCCGGGCATGCGCCTGCTGCTGACGCACGGCACGGCGACCGGCCGCGCGGAAGGCGCGGGGCTGCTGCAGCCCGGCGACGTGCAGGTCTGGCAGCCCTGGGACACACGCGCCGCCACGCGCGCCTTCGTCGCCCGCTACCGGCCCGACCTGGGCGTGCTGATGGAGACCGAGATCTGGCCCAACCTGGTGCGCGCCTGCCGCGCGGCGCGCGTGCCGCTGGTGCTGGCGAACGCGCGCTTGTCGGAGAAGTCGCTGCAGGGCGCCCGGCGTGCGGCCCGGCTGCTGCGCCCGGCGTATGCGGGGCTGAGCGCGGCCTATGCCCAGGGCGAAGCCGATGCCGAGCGCCTGCGCGCCGTCGGCGCGCCGGTGGCCGGGGTGCTGGGCAACCTCAAGTACGACGCCGAGGCGCCGGCGGCGCTGCTGGCGCGCGGGCGCCACTGGCGTGCCCAGGCGCACGAGCCGGTGGTGATGCTGGCCAGCTCGCGCGAGGGCGAGGAGGCCGAGTTCCTGCGCCAGCTCGCGGCGGGGGCCTGGATGGATGGGAACGGTGCGGCCGCCGCAGCACCGCAATGGCTGCTGGTGCCGCGGCACCCGCAGCGCTTCGACCAGGTGGCGGCCCTGGTGGCGCAGCAGGGCCTGGACCTCAGCCGGCGCAGCGCCTGGGGCGACGGCTCGGCGGGCCAGCCGCGGCCGGCCGCCGTCTGGCTGGGCGACAGCCTGGGCGAGATGCCGGCCTACTACGCGCTGGCCGACGTGGCCTTGCTGGGCGGCAGCTTCGAGCCGCTGGGCGGGCAGAACCTGATCGAGGCCGCGGCCTGCGGCTGCCCGGTGGTGATGGGCCCGCACACCTTCAACTTCAGCGAGGCCGCCGAGCATGCGCTGGCCGCCGGCGCTGCGCTGCGCGTCGCCGATCTGGCCGAGGGCCTGGCGGTGGCGACGGCGCTGGCGCGTGATGGGCCGCGGCGCGCTCGCATGGCGGCGGCGGGGCAAGCCTTTGCCCGCCAGCACCAGGGCGCGGCGCGGCGCACGGCCGAGGCCTTGCGCGAATGGGTGGCGCGTGCAGCGCCCACGCGCTGACTCAGCGCGCCAGCATGCGGTCGATCGGCACCAGGTCGTCCACCGACAGGGTGCCGGCGGCCTGCTTCAGGCGCAGCGTGCCGACCAGCACGTCATAGCGTGCGCGCGCCAGATCGCGCTGGGTCTGGTAGAGCTGGCTCTGGGCGTTGAGCACGTCGATGTTGATGCGCACGCCGACCTGGTAGCCGAGCTGGTTGGCTTCCAGCGCCGTCTGGCTGGAGTGCTCGGCCGCTTCCAGCGCCTTGACCTGGCTGCGACCGGACTCGACGCCGAAGAAGGCGGCGCGCGTGGCCTGCGCCACCGAGCGTTCGAGTGTTTCGAGGTCGGCGCGCGCCTGCTCCTGCAGCGCCACGGTTTCCTTGATGCGGTTCTCGATCGCGAAGCCGGCAAACAGCGGCCAGTTCATGACCACGCCGACGCTGGCATTGGTGGTGCGCGAGCTGGCGCGCGGCGCCACGGCCAGGCCGGGATTGCCGTTCGGGTAGCGCGTCTGGCCGACGCTGGCCTGCAGGTCCACCGTGGGCCGGTTGGCGGCGCGTGCCTTGTCGGTTTCCAGGCGCGCGATGTCGAGCGCCATGCGGGCCTGGGTCACGCCCGGGTGCTGCTCGGTGGCCTGCACGACCCAGGGCTCGACCTGTTCCGGCTGTGGCGCCGGCAGCTCGATCGGCTGCGCCAGCGGCAGCGGATCGGTGCCGCTGCGGCCCACCAGCTGGTCAAGCGCCAGCTTGCGCACGCGCAGTTCGTTTTCGCCGGCGATCTCCTGCGCCGTGGCGAGGTCGAAGCGGGCCTGGGCCTCGCGGCTGTCGGTGATGGTGGCGTTGCCGACCTCGAAATTGCGCTGGGCGGCGGCCAGCTGCTCGCTCACGGCGGTCTTGAGCGCCCGCACCGAGGCCAGTGCGTCCTCGGCCGCCAGCACGTCGAAGTAGGCCTGGGCCAGGCGCACGATCAGGTCCTGCTCGGCGCCGCGCAGGTTCACCTGGGCCGCTTCGGCGGCCTGCAGGCCCTGGTCGCGCGCGATGCGGTTGGCCGGGCGATACAGCGGCTGCGAGCCGACGAGTGCCGCGTTCAGGCTGTTGAAGGGGCGGCTGCTGCTGTTGCCCAGGACGCTGGTCTGGGCCCAGTTGTGCTGGCCGCCGGCCTGCAGGCCGAGCTGCGGCAGCAGGCCGGCCTGCGCCTGGTCGGCCCGCGCCTGCGCCGCCTGCGCCTGCGCCAGGGCGGACTGGTAGGCGGCGTCGTAATCGTGCGCGACCTGGTGGAGCTCGAGCAGTGACTGGGCCTGGGCAGTACTGCCGGCCAGAAAGGCCAGGGTCAGCGCGAGCGTGCGCAGGCGGGGCAGGGGCATGGGAAATCTCGGTGTGGGCCGGGTCAGTAACGGGGAAGCGAGTCGTCCAGCTGCAGCGCCCAGGCGTCGATGCCGCCCGCGATGTTGGCCAGGCAGGCGAAGCCGCGCTGTTCCAGGAACAGGGCCACCTGCATGCTGCGGCCGCCGTGGTGGCACAGCACGGCGATGGGTCGGCTGTGGTCGAGCTCGGTCAGGCGTGCCGGGACGGTGTGCATCGGCCACTGCAGCAGCTCGGCGCCGCCGGCGCGCACGCTGACGGCGCGGCATTCGAGCGGTTCGCGCACGTCGAGCAGCAGCGGCGTCGCGGGGCCCGTGACGCGCGCGATCCAGTCCGAAAGGTCGCGCGGCTGGATCTGCTCGATCATGGAGGCGGGCTGCGGCGTGTTCCGGTGGCGCCGGTGTGGTTCAGAAACGGAAGCGCTCGGGCTCGGGAAAGCCCAGCAGGCGCGGGGCGTTGGTGTCCCAGGGCTGGGTCACGACCAGGCCCTGGCCGGCGTGGTGCACCAGGGTGGCGCGCATCACGGGTTCGTCGCCGACGATGCCCATCAGGCGCCCGCCGGGCTTGAGCAGGGCCAGCAGCCGTTCGGGCAGCTCTGCCACCGAGCCCGACAGCACGATGACGTCGAACGGGCCGTGCGCCGACAGGTCGGCGCTGGCGCCGTCGGCGCAGCGCACTTCGACGTTCATGGCGCCGGCGCGCTGCAGGTTGGCGTGCGCCGTCTGCGCCAGTTCGTTGTCGATCTCCAGCGTCAGCACGCGCTGCGCGCGGTGGCCCAGCAGGGCCGCCATGAAGCCCGAGCCGGTGCCGATCTCGAGCACCTTCTCGTGCTTGGCCACCTGCAGGTCCTGCAGCATGCGCGCCTCGACGCGCGGCGCCAGCATGACCTGGCCCAGGGCCACCGCCTGTTCGCCCGGCTTGAGCGGGATCTCCAGGTCGGCGAAGGCCAGGGCCCGGTGCGCCGGCGGCACGAAGTCCTCGCGCTTGATGACGGCCAGCAGGTCCAGCACGTGGGCATCGAGCACGTCCCAGGGGCGGATCTGCTGCTCGATCATGTTGAAGCGGGCTTGTTCGACGTTCATGTCAGGGGCTCCAGAAGCAGACTCGGGTCAACATTCGATTATCGGTCAGGTGGCGCGCCGTCCGGCGGCGCCTTCAGGAGGTGGCGGCGCAGCCAGCCGGCCAGGTCGTCCAGGTAGCAGTAGACCACCGGCACCACCACCAGGGTCAGCAGCGAGGAGGTGATGACGCCGCCGATCACCGCCTGGCCCATGGGCGCGCGCTGCTCGGCGCCCTCGGAGGCGGAGAAGGCCAGCGGCACCATGCCGAACACCATCGCCAGCGTGGTCATCAGGATTGGGCGCAGGCGCACGCGCGCGGCGGCCAGCAGCGCCGGCTCGCGCGCCAGCGGCTCGACCACGCCGCCCTCGCTGACGCGGCCTTCGCGCGCGCGAATCGCGAAGTCGACCAGCAGGATGGCGTTCTTGGTCACCAGGCCCATCAGCATGACGACGCCGATGATGGAGAACATCGACATCGCCGAGCCGAACATCAGGAGGGCCAGCACCACGCCGATCAGGGTCAGCGGCAGCGAGGTCATCAGCGCCAGCGGCTGCA
>CAYRHV010000218.1:0-4471 GCA_964424045.1 uncultured Ottowia sp.
GAGATCGGCGGGCCGGACGAGGCCGAGGCCGCGCGCTGGTGCAAGGACCACATGAAGAAGCCCATCGTCGGCTTCATCGCCGGCGTCACGGCGCCCGCGGGCAAGCGCATGGGCCACGCCGGCGCACTGATCTCGGGCGGCGAGGACACGGCCGACGCCAAGCTCGCGATCATGGAAGAATGCGGCTTCAAGGTGACGCGCAACCCGTCCGAGATGGGCAAGCTGCTGAAGGCCCTGCTGTAACAAGGTCGGGCTGGCGCGCGCAGGGAGGCGAGCGTGAAGCATCCATCGGGCACGCCCCCGACCGGGGCGTGAGCGAGACGGGCGGCGGCGCATCGGCGAAACCACATCATGGAAGAATTCCTGACCGCGCATTTCTGGGTTGCCGTCGGCCAGATCATCCTCGTCGACATCCTGCTGGGCGGCGACAACGCGGTCGTGATCGCCCTGGCCTGCCGGCGCCTGCCGCCGGCGCAGCGCATGAAGGGCGTGATCTGGGGCACCGTCGGCGCCATCGTGCTGCGCGTGATCCTGATCGCGTTTGCCCTGGCCCTGCTGCAGGTGCCCTTCCTGAAGCTGATCGGCGCGCTGCTGCTGGTCTGGATCGGCGTCAAGCTGATCGCACCGCCACCGGACGACCACAGCGGCATCCAGTCCAGCGACAAGCTCTGGGTGGCGATCCGCACCATCATCGTCGCCGACCTGGTGATGAGCATCGACAACGTGATCGCGATCGCCGCCGCCGCCCAGGTGGCCGGCGAGAAGCACGAGCTGCTGCTGGTGATCTTCGGCCTGCTGGTCAGCATCCCGATCATCATCGGCGGCAGCCAGATCATCATGCGCGTCATGGACCGCTTCCCCGTCATCATCACCCTGGGCGGCATGCTGTTGGGCTGGATCGCCGGCTCGATGGCGCACACCGACCCGGTGCTGCAGTCCTACCTGCCGCAGGACCGGCTCTGGCACTACGGCCTGGCCGCCGTTGGCGCCCTGCTGGTGCTGGCACTGGGCCGCGCCATGCTGCACCGCCGGGCGTCGGCGGCTGCGCCCGGCTAGGACCCACACAAGGCCGCGCTCCATGAACTGCGAGTTCTACGCCTGCACCGACATTGGCCGCGTACGCGCCAACAACGAGGATGCCGTCTTCGTCGATGCCGCACGCGGGCTGGCACTGCTGGCCGACGGCATGGGCGGCTACAACGCCGGCGAAGTGGCCAGCGCCATGGCACTCGAGCAGATCGCGGACGAACTGGGCCACTGGCTCGACGCCGCACCCGCGGACGTCCCCGTGGGCAGCGTGCAGCGCACCATCGAGCGCTGCGTCGAGGCCTCCAACCGCGCCATCTTCGAGGCCGCCAACACGCATCCGGACTGCGCCGGCATGGGCACCACGGTGGTGGTGGCGCTGGCCTGGCAGCGCAAGCTGCTGCTGGCCCACGTCGGCGATTCGCGCGCCTACCGCTGGCAGCGCGGCCTGCTGGTCCAGCTCACGCGCGACCACTCGCTGCTGCAGGAGCAGCTGGACGCCGGCCTGATCACGCCCGAGGAAGCCGCGCTGTCCGGCTACCGCAGCCTGATCACGCGCGCACTCGGGGTGGAAGACACGGTGCTGGTCGACTCGCAGCTGCTCGACCTCGAGGGCGGCGACATCTTCCTGCTGTGCTCCGATGGCCTGAGCGAGATGATTCCGGACCTCGCCATCAACCAGGTCCTGGGCAGCGATCTGGAGCTGCACGCCAAGGGCCAGGCGCTGATCGAGCTGGCCAACACCGCTGGAGGGCGCGACAATATCTCCGTGGTCCTGATCAAGGTCCCCGAAATGGCAAAAATGTCTGGTTTGGCTCGCAAATTGTGGAAGAAATAGGTCAATCCAGGTTCGATTCGGGCTATCTTCGCCCTGTCGCAACCACTGAATTCAACCCCCTGCGCCCCAGGCCAGGCCATTCGTCCATGCCCAAGCTGATCGTCTCGATCGATGGTGTCGTCGTCAAGGAAGTCCAGTTGACCAAGGATCGCTCGACCCTGGGTCGCCGGCCTTACAACGACATCGTGCTCGATCACCTGGCCGTCAGCGGCGAGCACGCCAGGATCGAGATCGCCGAAGGCGAGGCCGTGCTGGAGGACCTGGGCAGCACCAACGGCACCTTCGTCAACGGGCGCGCGGTCCGCCAGCAGGCGCTGATGCACGAAGACCTGGTCGAGATCGGGCGCTACCAGATCCGCTACCTGGGCGGCAACGGCGTCTCGATGGCCGGTGCCCTGCACACCCGGCGCGGCGAGTCGATCCCGGTCGGCCTGGAAACGGTCACCGGCACCACAACGGTAATTGGCGGCGCGCCCAACCCCGGCGCCCGCGTGCGCGTGCTGAGCGGGCCCGCCGCCGGACGCGAGCTGATCCTGACCAAGCCCGTCACCACGATCGGCAAGCGCGGCTATTCCGTGGCCCGGATCACGCGCGGCACGCACGGCTTCGAAATCTCGCACGTCGAAGGCGTGCAGGCGCCCACCGTCAACGGCGTATCGGTCGACGCCGGCCCGATCGTGCTGCAGAACCGCGACCAGATCTCGATGGGCAGCGTGCGGCTCGAATACATGGATCGGTAGCGCCCTCCAAGGCCGCGCCACGCCTTTGCAGCGCTGCCCAGGAGGCTCGGGCTGCAAGACCCCTGCCCACGGGTTGGAGCATGCCGATTCGTCGCCTGTTTGCCGCCCTGTCCGAACACCCGCTGCGCACGCTGGCCAACGCCATCCTGGTGGCGCTGGCGCTGAGCCAGGCCGCCGGCCTGTGGTCCTGGCCCGCCCTGCAGCGCGCCGACGCCGTGCTGTCCGACCTGCGGCTGCGCCTGAGCCTGCCACGCAGCCTGGACGAGCGCGTGGTGATCATCGACGTCGACGAACGCAGCCTGGCGCAGGTCGGCCAGTGGCCGTGGCCGCGCGCGCGCATGGCGGCGTTGGTGGACGAGCTGGTGCAACGCCAGCAGGTCGCCGCCCTGGGCCTGGACGCCGTGTTTGCCGAGCCGGAACGCGCCGGCCGTTCCGGCGCCGCCGGCACGCCCGACCCGGACGACGGCGACGCCCGGCTGGCGCGCGCCGTGGCGGAGGGCCCGGTGGTGCTGGGCTATTACCTCACCAGCGACCGCGCCGGGCATCGCAGCGGCGCGCTGCCAACGCCCCTGGCCGGGCTGGCGCCCTGGTCCGGCCTCCTGCACTGGGACGGCTACGGCGCCAACATCGCAGCGATCGCCGCCGCCGCCCCGGCAGCCGGATTCTTCAACGCCGTCACCGACGGCGACGGCCGGGTCCGCAGCGTGCCGCTGCTGGGCGCCCTTGACGGGCAGCTTTACGAGTCCATGAGCCTGGCCATGCTGCGCCTCGGGCTTGGGGCCGCAGCCCTGCGCCCGGGCGGCCTGGGCGCGGCCGGCGCACCGAGCGAGCTCACGCTGCTGGCGTCCGGGCGCCAGGTGCACATCCCGCTGCAGGCCGACGGCACGGTGCCGGTGCCCTACCGCGGCCCGGGCGGCCCCTCGAGCGGCTCGTTCACCTACCTGCCGGCGGCCGACGTCCTGGCCGGCACGCTGCCGGCCGGCAGCCTGGCCGGGCGCTATGCCCTGCTCGGCTTCACCGCGCCCGGCCTGATGGACCTGCGCGCCACCCCGGTCGGCAGCGCCTACCCGGGCGTCGAAGTGCACGCCAACGTCATCTCGGCCGCGCTCGACGGCCGCATGCTGCTGCGCCCGCCGGTGACACGCGGCTACGAGCTGGCCCTGCTGCTGGCGGTCGGTGCGGCGCTGGTGCTGCTGCTGCCGCGACTCGCCCTGGGCGGCGTGCTGGCCCTGGGCGGGGCGCTGCTGGCCGGCGTGCTGGCGCTCGACGGCGCGCTCTACCTGCAGCTGGGCTGGGTGCTGCCGCTGGCCAGCGTGCTGCTGCTGATCCTGGCCGCCGTGGTGAGCAACCTGGCGCTGGGCTACCTGGTCGAACGCCGCTCGCGGCGCGCGCTGGCGCGCCAGTTCGCCACCTACGTGCCGCCCCAGCTGGTGCTGGAGATGCTGCGCGCCCCGCACCGCTACGACATGCAGGCCCGCACGCAGGAGCTGACCGTGATGTTCTGCGACCTGCGCGGCTTCACCAGCCTGTCCGAGGCCCTGCCGCCGCGCGAGCTGCAGGCGCTGCTGGGCGACGTCCTGACGCGGCTGACGCACGTGGTGCACGCGCACCAGGGCACGATCGACAAATACATCGGCGACTGCATCATGGCCTTCTGGGGCGCGCCGGTGGCAATGCCCGACCACGCACGGCGCGCGGTGGACGCCGCGCTGGCCATCGGCACCACCATGCAGGCCTTCAACGCCGAGCGCGCCGCCGCCGGCCAGCCCGGCCTGGCGATCGGCATCGGCCTGGCCACCGGCCCCATGCTGGTCGGCAACATGGGCTCCGACCTGCGCCGCGCCTACACCGTGATCGGCGACGTGGT
>CAYRHV010000219.1:0-4459 GCA_964424045.1 uncultured Ottowia sp.
TCCCGCCGTCTCTGGTGCCTGCGGCCGCCGCGCGCGTGGCGCAGGTGCTGGCGGTTGCTGATGCGGGTCCGCGCGATCGTGCTTTTTCGCAGGCCGCTGCTGGAGGCGACCTGCTGTTCCTGGAAGTCTGCATGGCGCGCAGCGTGCGCTCGCAGGTGTTGCTGCCGTTCCCAGAGCCGGAATTTGTCGAACGGTCGATCCTGCCGTCGGCGGGTGGCGCAGCCTGGCGCGAGCGCTGGCAGGCGGTCAAGGCGCGCCTGTCCGATGCGCCGCGCATCATGCCCGACGAGCTGGGCCCGACGCCGACGGGTGAAGACCCCTACACGCGCTGCAACCAGTGGCTGCTCCGGTGCGCACTGGCCTGGGGTGCGGAGCGCCTGCGCTGCTGGGGAAAGGTGCCGATGGACTCAAGAATGCACCTTTTGTGCCTGAAAGGCCAGGCCCTGCGGCGACGTCGCAATCCGCGCGCAGCCGGCGCCGATGGCTGCGCGATGGATCGGCATCCGCCGTGCGCAGGCGTTTCGTGGCCCTTCAGGATTGCGGACCGGTCGCTGGCGTCACGAGCCACAGCTCGTACTGGCAGCGCCGCAGGGTGGTCGAATCCTCGTAGCCCGCCACGTATTTCGGCACCAGGCGGCCCAGTCCGGCCGGGGCGAGCGCGGCGGCGGCGGCGTCGGCACCCGATTGTTCGCCGCGACGGAAGTAACGCAGGTCGGTCTGTCTCGGCATGCGGTCCGTCGGCACCACCTCCTCGGCCCGCACCTCGAAGCCGGCGGCGCGCAGGCTGCGGATGGCGACCTCGAGCAGCGGCTGCGCGTCGCGCGAGGCGATGTGCGGCACGACGCGCCGCTTACCGGGCGGGCAGGCCTGGACCGGCGCATCCTGCGACGCGCGCTGGAAGGCGTGCTCGGCGTCGGACAGCAGCCCGGCCGCGCTGGGGGCCTTGGCGTCGCGCGCCGGATCCGGCCGGTCGAGTGGCCCGGGCACCGGGTCATTGCCGGGCACGGCCGCCAGAGCCCGGTCGAGCGCAACCCGGGCGGACGCATCATTGGTCATCGTCATGGCGTTGTGCAGAGACTGGCTGGCGCGCTCGGCCTGGCGTGCATCCAGGCCCTCAGCCACGGCCGCCAGGCCCTGCGCCAGGGCTTCCAGCGCTTTCGGGTCGCTGGTCTCGCCCATGGTGCGCAGCAGCGCGTCAAAATTGCGCTCGGCATCGGCCGCTGCCAGCTTGGCCGACGCCAACGCGTCCCGGGCCGCCTGGAGCGCCTGTTCCAGCCGGACCGCCTTCTCGGCGGCGTTTTGCGCGGCCTGCTCGGCCTTGTCGCGAGCCTCCTCGGCGGCACCGCTTTCGCGGTAGGCCCACCAGGCGGCGCCCATGGCGACGCCGGCGATCACGAACAGCACCGCCGCCAGCCAGCGCTGGCGCCGGGCTGCCGCGCGCTCGGCCGCGTCCTTTTCGCGCTGCATGCGTTCGAGCGCGGCGCTGCGCTGTCGCGTGGCCAGCGCGCGTTCCGCCGCCACCAGCGCCAGGCGGTCATGCACCAGCTCCACCTGGTCGCCATGCTCGCCGGTCTCGATGCGCAACAGGCGGCGCGCGACCAGCGTCCGTAGCGCGGCCGCCAGGGCCGGCGCCAGCGCATCGACCGGGTAGGGGCGCCGCGTGCCGTCCGGGGTGATGAGCTCGCTCTCGATCCAGCGCGCCGCCGGATCGCGCACCGCATCGGGCAGGGCGGCGAGCGCGCCGTCGTAGAAGGTCTCCAGGATGCGGGTGCCGCGCGACTCCAGGTCCGAGGTGTCCAGCTGCTGCGCGGGGACGCTGGCCAGCAGGCGCTCGGCGTTCAGGCTGGAGCACACCAGGCTCAGCAAGGCGGGCTCGATGTGCCGCGCCGGGCGTCGCGTACCCGGTGCGCCCGAACTGGCCTGGCGACCGAGGAAGTCGACGATGCGCAGCGCCCCTTCGTGGTCGATCAGCGCGCCGCCGGTCCGTTCGACCGCCTGCAGCGCTTGCTCCTGCGACATCGGCAGCAGCCGCACGCGGTTGGTGCCGAGCCGGGGAATCAGGTCGGACCAGGATTCGAGCTCGGGCAGGAAGTCTTCGCGCAGCGACAACAGCACCCGATAGTCCTGCGCGTCGAGGTCGATGCGATCCAGCAGTTCGTCGCGCCCGCGCAGCCGCTGGGCGACCGCGGGCGGCACCCGGTTCTGCACCAGGTCGCCCAGTTCCTCGAACAGGCGCCGGCGGCGCGCCTCGTCGGACTCGAGCGTGAACACCTCCTCGAACTGGTCGAGCACGAAGACGACGCGCCAGTGCCGACCCTGGCCATCGACCAGGCGCCGCTCGCGGTCGTGCAGCGCCTCCCACAACGCCGCCACCTCGTCGCCTGGCAGGTCGGCCAGCATGTCCCCATGCCAGGTCTCGCCGGCGGCACGCAGGGCCTCGGCCAGTGCCCGCAGCAGCTGTGCCGACAGGCGGCCCGTGGCGGGCGCGATGCGCAGCAGCACGGGCAGCAGCTGGCGCTGGCGCAACTGCGGAAACAGGCCGGCCAGCAGCAGCGAGGTCTTGCCCAGGCCGGACTTGCCGAACAGCACGCAGGCCGGCGCCGCCAGGACGGCGCGCAGCAGTTCGGCGATGTCGTCGCCACGGCCGTTGAAGTAGGCGCTGGCTTCCTCGGTGAACGGGTCCAGCCAGGGCCAGGGGTTTTGCGCGTCGATGCGCACCTGCTCAGCCACCGTGGCCTCCCGCCAGTCTGTCGGCGCGCTGCGCCAGGTCGGCCAGGATGTCGGCCGGCAGGTGGCCGTCGGGCGCGTGGATCAGGTGCAGGCGGCGCAGCTCGGCGGTGTAGCCGCTGAAGATGCGCTCGTAGTTGCTCTGCGCGGGCGGCGTGGCGTCGATGCCGACGGGCAGCAGGAAGGTGTCGTTCACGCGCAGGGCGCGCGCGATCGCCTTGCGCCATTCCTCCCAGAACACGCCCTCGCGCCGGCGATCCGCCTGGCGCGACAGCACCGGCAGGAAGAAGTCGCAGTGCTCGATCGCCTCGTCGATGCGGTCCGACCAGTCGTCGCCAGCGCGCAGCTTGCGCTGGTCCAGCCAGACGTCGGCAAAGCCGGCCGCCACCAGGGCACCGGCAATGCGTCGGGCGGCGTCCTTGTCCTCGCTCGCGTAGCTGACGAACACCGTCGGCCCGGCGCGTTGCATGCCGGCGGCGTGGACCGGGTCGCGCGGCACGAGCGCCAGGCTGCGCGGCACGGCGAGCTGCTCCAGTTCGTCGATGAATTCGGCCACCGACCAGGGGAACACCGTGGCATTGGGATCGAAGCGGGCCAGGAAGGAGTTCAGCGCCGGATCGCGCGCGTCGGCGGCGAAGAACTCCATCTTCTTGTCCTGCGCTGAGAAACGGCTTTCGTTGGCGAGCCGCAGGAAGGCGCGGCCGAGCCAGTCTGGCAGGCTGCAGCCCAGCAACAGCAGGTCGCAGCTGTGCAGCGTCGCCAGCAGCCGGGGTGCGCGTCGGGCGCCTTCCTCCTGGAAGCGGTAGAGGTGCTCGAACGCGTCTTCCTCGTGGATCGCCACCCGGCTGGACGCGGCGCAGCGGCCGAGCGGGAAGTAGACCTGCGCCAGGCCGGCGCGAGCGCTGACGACGTCCACCGGCTGCGAGCTGTCCAGGTTCGGCGCGTAAGTCGTGGCCGCGACCGCCTCGCTCCCAAGCGCTCGCGCCAGCGCGTTGACGAGCAGGTCGTCGGGCGTCAGGCAGATGTAGAGGTCGAAGGCGCGCAGGGCCGCCAGCCGCTCCAGCAGGGGCGTCGCCTGCACGCTGGGGGCCAGGCTGTTGATGATGGCTGACACCGAGCGGCGCACGCGCTCGGTGCTGAGGCCGGGCTGGGTGGCGAGCACGTGATCCACAGCCCGGTACAGGACCCAGGTGTCGTCTCGTGCGCCCATGCCAGCGGGCAGGGTGGCGCCGAAGGTGCGCAGCAGCTCGTCGACGACGAGGCAGTAGAAGGGCACGACATGACCGTCGACTTCGACCTGGATCGCATTCGGGCCGAGCACGGGCACGATGCTGGCGCTGCGCAGTGCCTCGCCCAGGCTTTGCCGGCTGGCGATCAGGCGGTCCATGGGGCGTCCGTCGCGGTCGCCGTACCGGCTGGAGACCGGATGTGCCAGACCCGCGCGCCGGCCACGAGCCGGAGTTGGCCGGTTTCGGGAGCGAAGCCGTGCAGCGCCATCGCGATCCTCCTGCCGTGCTGGACAGACCGACGGCTGCATCGGCATCGGCGCTGCCCATGATGTGCCGCAAGAATGCCTCAATCGGCACCAAAAAGCGAGCCCCCGCGCCCGAGCCTCCGGACCGGTGCCAGGCGCAAATCGGCGCCAGAATGTGGCCTGGACGCGGATTCGGAGGAGCACACGCATGTTGGCCTATGTCTTCTGGCATTACCCGTATGACGAGGTGGCGGTGGA
>CAYRHV010000220.1:0-4449 GCA_964424045.1 uncultured Ottowia sp.
CTGTCGTGGTTCATGCGGGTGCTCAACGAATCGCTGGCGCGCATGGCCAATGCCGAGGACGGCTGCACGGGGCGCTTCTGGGAGGGGCGCTTCAAGAGCCAGGCGCTGCTGGACGAGGCTGCCCTGCTGGCGGCGATGGCCTATGTCGACCTGAACCCGGTGCGCGCGGGGATCGCCGAGACGCCGGAAGCATCCGACCACACCTCGATCCAGCAGCGGCTGGGTCGTGCGCCTGCGGCCGTGGAGTCGATGCCGCAGGATGCGGCGCCGGAGCCAGGCCTGGACAATACCCAGGCCACCGGCCGCAAGCGCGAGCCATTGCCGCGCGCGCCGCTGATGCCGTTCGACGCCACCGGCCAGACGCCGTGGGCGATTCCGTTTGGCTGGCAGGACTATGTCGAGCTGGTGGACTGGACCGGCCGCCAGGTGCGCGCCGGCAAGCGCGGCGCGATCGACGACGCACAGCCGGCCATCCTGGCGCGCCTGGGGCTGGAGGGCGAAGCCTTCATCCAGATGGCGGCCCACCTGCTGCGCGAGTTCGGCTCCGCGGTCGGGGCGCCAGCGCAACTGGCGCGCGTGTGCGCGCGCCGGCAGACGCGCTTCCTGCACGGGATGCGGGCGGCGCGGCGGGTCTTTGGTTGACTCTCCGCCCGAGCGGACGGCCAGGCGCCCTGCGGAGCAGGGCGAGCGCGGCAATGGTCCCTACAATAGCTCGCATGCCCCTGGAGTTCGAACAACTGCGCGAATCCATGGCGGAGGTGTGCCGCCAGTACGGGGTGCGCCGGCTGGATGTTTTCGGCTCGTCGATACGCGCCGACTTCGACCAGCAGCGCAGCGACGTAGACCTCCTGGTCGAGTTTTCAGACAACTCCCCAGAAGGGGCCGCAGATCGCTATTTCGGCTTGCGTGACAGCCTGCAGGCATTGCTGGGGCGCCCGGTCGATCTGGTGATGGAGCGCGCAGTGCGCAACCCGTATTTCCTGCGCGCCATCGCCAACGAGCGCCGCAATGTCTACGCCGCCTGATCCTCGCGTTTAGGAGCGTGGGCGGCAGAAGGTGCGCCGGCTGCAACGCGCGAGAAACCGGTCCATCGCGGTGCTGCCGACCGCACCCAGGGGGCCACCCTGGGCTTGTCGGTATCACCACGCTGTCCTCGCTTTTCGCACGTTTCGCTTCGGCGCCTTCTACCGCCCACACTCCTAGCTGTTCGACCTGATCGAAGCGGGGCAGCGGGCGCAACGCTTTCTCGCAGGGCGGACGTATTCCGACTATCTTGCGGACGAGCTGTTGCGGGCAGGAGTGGAGCGCCAGTTTGAAATCATGGGCGAAGCTCTGAACCGCCTGCGTCAACAGAACCCCGAACTGGCCAGCGACATCCGGGAACACGCCAGGGTGATCGGATTTCGCAATCTGCTGATTCACGGCTATGCCACGGTGGACCACGCCATCGTCTGGGATATTGCAACGCAAAAGCTGGCGCCCCTGTTGTCGGAGGCGAAAGCCTTGCTCAGGCGGATCGGATCAGAGCCGTGATGCCTCAATGGGAAGAAATAAACCAATAGGCCGCTGGTGCGCGAGCTGGCCGGCATCTCGCTGGCGCAACAGTCCGACTGATGGTCGCCCTGGGATCAGGCGCACGACAGCATAGCTGACCGCGCCAGGCCCCCGATCAAGCTACCGGCGCGCCGGCCGCAGAACGCAACCTCGCTGCAGGAAGCGATCCGCACCAACGCCGTGCCCCAGGCCGAGCTGCGCTACCTGCCGCTCACCAGTAGCGAGACGCTGGACTGGATCGCCCTGCTCGACGAAGAATTGAATATGGTGGGATACGCGCCGGTGGACGGGTTTTGAGGGGATGCCCCAGCCGGAATCTCACGCGATGGCGGGCGCCTGCTTCTTCGGCCTTCGAGCAGCCAATCAATCCAGCAGCTGCACCTGCCGGCCCTGCTGCTGCAGCAACCGAGCCGCCTTTTTGTCGAACGAGACAAACACCTCGTCGCCCAGCCAAGCGCCCTGGCAGGCGATGACTCCGTCGGCAAAGTCGCCACCCGCCCGCAACTGCGCAAGTCCGACTTCTGCGGCGGGCCAGTCGACAGCGATGGCGGGTCTCGATCAGGGTCTGGATGGCGGTTGCGATGATGGGCCAATCGAAGTGGCAGACCCGCGCCAACACCCACGCCAGCTCGCACAGGCACACGAGCGGCACCGCGATACGGGGTCGGCGCGCCGCAGCGCCGCGGCCGGCGCAGTCGGCCATCCTGGCGCGCCTGGGGCTGGAGGGCGAAGCCTTCATCCAGATGGCGGCCCACCTGCTGCGCGAGTTCGGCTCCGCGGTCGGGGCGCCAGCGCAACTGGCGCGCGTGTGCGCGCGCCGGCAGACGCGCTTCCTGCACGGGATGCGGGCGGCGCGGCGGGTATTTGGTTGAAGCGTGTCGGATGAGGGGAATTTGAGGAAATTTGAGGACACCTACTCCTTTGGTCAGCCGGATCGACGCCTCCTGGTATCACTACGTCTCGCGCTGCGTGCGCCGCGCCTTCCTGTGCGGCCAGGATCACGCCACTGGCCAGCGCTTCGAGCATCGACGCCGCTGAACCGGGCCTTGACCACCCGCCTCGGTGCTTGAGCGTCTTGACCACGGCTCGCCCATCGGGAGAATGGAGGGACGGCGCCAGCAGCGAGCCCGATCCAGGAGCAACAGGACAAGCGATGACCACCACCCACTACGAGAACGCCAGCTTCCTGCGCGAGTTGGCCGAGAATTTGCCTCGCATCCTGCCCGGCAGCGGAACGGCCAGGGTCGAACTGCTGCAACGCCTGGCGGACGAGGAACTGGCCCAGGCCGAATACGACGATTGGGTTCGAGCCAAGGTTGCCGATGCACGCGCCGACAAGGGGCCGGGCATGAGCACCGAGCAGTTGCGCCAGCAACTCAAGGCTCGCCACGCGGCATTGCACGGTGGCGTATGGGATCGACTGGCATCCCGGCGCCATCGAGGATGTGCGGGCCCTCTTTGACTACCTGGCGGAGAGTGCATCTTTGCAAGTCGCAGTGGAAGTGACGGACCGCATCCTGCGCTCGACGGATCGTCTGGCCCAATTTCCCCGGCTTTATCAAGCCAGCCGATCCGCGCTACGGCGACGACGTACGACGCATCAGCCTCATTGGACAGCATGTGCTTTATGAAGTGAATGATCGGCTTCAGGTCGTGCGGATCCTGGCGGTTGTCGGTCAAAGGCAGGATCCGACGTCGGCACGGCAACCGTGACCCTCGATCCCTGCGTGCCAGACTGCATGGACAATCGCTCCTTGAGGGAAAAGCAGAGGGGCTACCGACTTGTTTGAGAACGGCCGGGGCAAGCGCCCGCGGCCGTGGCGCCGATGCCACGACGGGAGCCAGAGCCGAGCCCGGGCATGGCTCGGAGCGTGGGCCGCAAGCGCGAGCCATTGCCGCGCGCCCCGCTGATGCCGTTCGACGCCACCGGCCAGAGGCCGTGGGCAATTCCGTTTAGCTGAGCCCGGAGGGCGAGGCCTTCGTCCAGATGGCGGCCAACCTGCTACGCGAGTTCGGCTCGGCGGTGGGCGCACCGGCGCAACTGGCGCGCGTGTGCGCGCGCCGGCAGACACGCTTCCTGCACGGAATGCGAGCTGCGCGGCGGGTGTTTGGTTGAAACGTGCTGCAGGAGGTGCGAAGCTCGCTCTCGAAAATCCCAGGTCAGCCCCAGGCGGCGCTGTGGCCTGAACGCCGTCAGCCGCGCTTGACGACAGGACCACAAAGGCCTGTCAGGACTTCACGATCGATCACGGCACGGGAAACGCAGTCGCCGAGCGCTCTCACTCGCCGCCTGTCCGCAATGACAACCGCCCCATGACTGCATGAGCGCATCGCCGCGGCCAGCCTCCAACACCCAGGTTCGGTCACCCCGCGCGGCATTGAATCCTGGGTCACAGTCGGCGCTGGCCTGCGCGCCGCGCCGACCAGCCGCACTCCGGCAGCAGCCGCTTCCGGGCTGGTGGTTTCAGCTCGCGCACTGCGCACTACTACCGACTGGTGCGCGTCGCTCGCTCCGACCCACCCAAGGCTTGCGCTTTCTCACCATCCGACCTACGGCGCGCCCTCGGTCCACGCCCTGTCGACGGCGCTGGCCCGACACCCGGCACCACTCCGGCTCATGGCAGCATGAACATGGCCTGACCAGCGTTTCTGCATGCACTCGCGCTGACCATCCCGGGTAGCTCGTCAGTGGCGGCACTCTGCAAGTGCGCTAACCTTGGCGGTACCGTCACCGCCCAGCAGGGCGCCGTGCACCAGCAACAAGGGCACGCACCTATTCGCGAGTCGGGGGCCAGGCAGCAATGAACGACACACCCCAAACCATCCTCGTCTGTGGCGGTGCCGGCTACATCGGCTCGCACATGTGCAAGCTGCTGGCGCAGGCCGGGCACCGGC
>CAYRHV010000221.1:0-4436 GCA_964424045.1 uncultured Ottowia sp.
GGTCTACGGCCAGCGCGCCGGCGTCATGGGCGAGGCGCTGCGGCGCGAGCTCGGTCCGGCGATCGACTTCGTGGCGCCGCGCGGCGGCCTGTTCATCTGGGCGCGGCTGACCGGTGCGGGCGGCCGCATCTCCGACGGCGGCGAGTTCGCGCGCCGCGCCATCGAGCAGGGCGTGGCCTTCGTGCCCGGCGCGCCGTTCTACTGCGCCAGCCCCGACACCCGTACCCTGCGCCTGTCGTTCGCAACGGCCGACGAAGACCGGATCCGCGAAGGCGTGGCGCGGCTGGGGCGCGCGCTGGGCTGAACGCCGGCTATCCCCCGTGGGCCGGGCCGGCCGCGGACGGCCGGCAGAAGGGCGCGGCGTGGCGCCCCGCCTGCTGGAGGCGGCGCGCGAACCACGCAGAATCCAGGACCGCGAATTCCAGCGTCCGCGCCGCCGCGATCGCGTCGCCGGGCACGGGCGCGGCCGCCGGGTGGCACATCAGCACGTCATCGGCGCGCGCATGCGCCAGCCAGCCGCCCAGCAGGTCCTGGTAGCGCCCGGCATCGGCGGCGAAATCGTAGACGCCGAGCAGCGCGCCGTTGAGCCGGAAGCCACGGTGCAGGGCGCGCCGGCGCAGCGCGCGCTCGCCCAGCGCGGCAATGACGGCTGCCTTCGGCTCGCGGGCCAGCGAGCCGAGCCAGCCCCAGCGCGGCCGGGTGGAGCGCAACCAGGGGCGCGCGCCGGCTTCGGCATAGCGCGCGGCAAGCACGTCCAGCAGTGCGTCGCGCACCTGGGGCAGCTGGTGCACGTGCTGGTGCCCATCGACAAAGGCGGGTGGGCGGCCCAGCCCGGCCTCGAAGGCATCGAGCTGGAGCGCGATGGCGCGGCGCAGCCGCGCCGGATCGAGGCGGCGCGCGTAGCTGGCGGCGATCAGCCGCGGCAGCGGCAGGCGCAGCAGCCCGCCTTCGATCAGGGGTTCGGTGAAGTCCAGGTGCAGGCCGACCTCGATGCGCGGTGCCCCGGCGCGGCGCAGGACGGCGGCGCCATCGGCCCACGCGGCACCCTGCACCATGGCGCTGGTCGAGCTGATGCGCGCGCCTTCGGCGAGCCGGAACACGGCCTCGTTGATGGCCGCGTGCAGGCCGAAATCGTCGACGCAAATGCACAGCGCCGTGGTGGCGCTGGCTGCAGCGGGCGTCGCGGGTGCCGGGTCGAGCATGGGCGATTGTGGCATCGGCGTGCCGGTGCGCGCTCTTAGAATGGCCCGCCTTGCCTGGCTTCTTCCACTTTGCCGTGCCGGACCTCTGGCCACTACCTCCTGCGTTGCGTTTCATCGTCACCGGTTCGATGGCGGCCGCCGTCCACCTGGCGGTGGTGGTGGTGCTGGTCCGCGGCGCCGGCCTGGCCCCGCTGGTTGCCAACGTGCTCGGCTGGCTCGTCGCGTTCGGCGTGTCGTTTGCCGGCCATCAGTGGTGGACGTTTGCACACCAGAACGCGCGCTGGCACCAGGCCTTGCCTCGCTTCTTCCTGCTTTCGGCGGCAGGGTTCTGCGTCAACGAGGGTGCCTACGCACTGGCGCTGCGCCTGCTGCCCTGGCGCTACGACCTGCTGCTGCTGATCGTGCTCGCGGCGGTGGCGGTCGGCACCTACGTGCTCGGCAAGCTGTGGGCGTTTCGCGCTGCGGTGCAACGCGATGTGACCTGAGTGAGCGTGCCTGCTCGATTGGCGGGGCACGCCTGCCGCGTCCTCAACGGCCGGGTGTGGCTGCCGACCGGATCGGGCCGCTTGGCAGACCCGAGCCCTGTTCCTCGGCGACGATGTAGACGGGGCGGCGTTTCACCTCCTCGAAGATGCGGCCGATGTATTCACCCAGCAGGCCGAGGAACACCATCTGCGCGCCCGAGAACAGCAGCAGGCAGACGATCAGCGTGCTCCAGCCCGAGACACGGTTGCCCCACATCACGTATTCAAACACCACCCAGCCGCCATAGAGGAAGGCCAGCGCGGCCGACAGCAGCCCGATGCCGGTCGCCACGCGCAGCGGCCAGGTGGAGAAGGCGGTGATACCGTCGATGGCGAAGTTCATCAGCTTCCACGGCCCGAAGTGGCTCGCACCGTTGCCGCGCGCATGTGGCGTGTAGGGCAGCGCCACGGTGCGAAACCCGGCCCAGGCATAGAGCCCCTTCATGAAACGATGGGTTTCGGGCAATTGCCGCAGCGCGTCCACCACCTTGCGATCGAGCAGCCGGAAGTCGCCCGCGTCGGCCGGAATCCGGAACCGTGCGCCGCGGTTCACGAGGCGGTAGAACCAGCGCGTTCCGGCGCGCTTGAACGAGCTTTCGAGGTGGCGATCCTGCCGCACGGTATAGACCATTTGCGCACCCTGGCGCCAGTGCTCGAGCATCGAGCCGATCAGTTCGGGGTCGTGCTGCAGGTCGGCGTCGAGCAGGATCACCGCATCGCCCTGGGCCTGGTCCAGCCCCGCGGTCAGCGCCGCCTCCTTGCCGAAGTTGCGCGACAGCCGCACCAGGCGCAGCCCCGGTTGATCCTGGCAGAGCCGGGCCATCAGGGCCGCGGTGTCGTCGCTGCTGCCGTCGTCGACGACGATCACCTCGTAGGGGTAGCCGCTGGCATCCAGCGTGCGTGTCAGCGCCGGCAACAGCTGCGGCAGGGTGGCCGCCTCGTTGAATGCCGGTACCACGCAGGACAGCCGGGGCGATGGTTGCGGCATCGGGTCGGGCATAGGGGGCGGTTGACAGGAGCTTGGGACGTGCACGATGCTCGGCGCGCGTCGCGCCGCCGATAATGCAGTATGCCATTCTGGCGTGTGCGCAAGGCAGGTGGGCCAGCGGCATGCGGCGTGGCCGTGCTTGCCCCGAGGCCGCTTCGACCGCATGTTTCCATCCACTCCCCGATCGAATTCGTGGCCCGTGCTGGGCGCTTTTCTGTTGGCCTACGTGCTGGCGTGGACGGTGTTGCCGGCCGTGCTGTCGCCCGGCCTGCCGCTGGACGTGGTCGAAGGGATCGCCTGGGGCCGCGAGTGGCAATGGGGCTATTACAAGCACCCACCCATGCCGGCCTGGTTGCTCTACCCGGCGTTTCGCGTCCTGGGTCGCTCGGGTCCGTACCTGGTCAGTCAGCTCGCGATCCTGCTCGCGCTGGCCTATGTCTATCGCCTGGCGCGGGAACTGCTGGATCGGCGCCGGGCCCTGCTGGCCGCGGCATTGCCCTACGCCGTGTATTACTACACGTGGCCGACGCTGGAGTTCAACCACAACATCGCGCAGATTCCGGTCTGGGCCGCGCTGGCCTGGCATGCTCAATGTGCCGCGCGGCGCGGCCGGCCGACCGACTGGCTGTGGCTCGGTGCCTGGGCCGGGCTTGGCGTGCTGACCAAGTATTCCTCCGGGGTGCTGCTCGCGTGCCTGGGCGTCTTCTTCCTGCTCCGGTCCCAGCGGGCCGCATGGCGTGGGGCTGGGCCCTGGCTGGCGATCCTGGCCGCGAGCATGGTCGCAGCGCCGCACCTGGTCTGGCTGCTGAATAACGACGCCCTGCCGCTCGCCTATCTGGCGCAGCGCAGCCATGGCGCGGCCACGGCGACGTCCGCGGCGGTCACGGCCCTGGCGTTCCTGGGCGCGCAGATCCTGGCCCACCTGCCGCTGCTGCTGATCCTGACGCTCTGCGGATTGCCGCCGTGGCACTGGCGCTGGCGGCAGATCACCCAACGCGATCGCGCCTGGCTGTTCACCATCGGCCTGGCGCCGGCCCTGGTGACGGTGGTGGTGGCTCTGGCCGGCGGGATCGGGCTGCACGACATGTGGGGCACGCCGATGTGGAATTTCTCCGGCGTGCTGCTGCTGGCGGGCCTGTCAGCAAGCCAGGTGCTGGAACGCGAACGCAGCGTGCTGCGCGGCGTCCAGGCCTGGATGCTGCTGGTGACGCTGGCGTCGGCGCTGTACCTGACATTCGGCCAGTCATGGCGTGGGCGACCGGCACGCATGGACTGGCCTCGGCAGGCCATTGCGGACGCGGCGCGGCACGAGTGGCAGCGCCTGTCCTCGTGTCCCTTGCGCGTGGTGGCGGGGGATACCTGGCTGGCTGGCCAGGTGGCCTCGGGCATGGTGCCGATGCCCTCGGTGCTGATCGCCGGTGACCCGCGCTTTTCCCCCTGGGTGCAGGCCGGGGAGGTCGAGCGAAGCGGCTTCCTGGCGGTGGGATCGCGCCCGGATGAGGCGGCCGGGTTGCACGCCGCCAACATCCCGCGCGACGTAGAGGCGCAGCGTGACGGCCAGGTGCACGCGGGGCGCTGGGTCTTCGCCTGGCCGCGGGCCCCCGACCAGGCGCCGCGCCAACTGGCGTGGCGAGCCTGGGTTCCCGCCGGATGCGCGCGCTGATCAGCGCCCGTAGGTGGCGGTGAACGACGCCTTGGCCAGGGTGCTGGCGTTGACCATGA
>CAYRHV010000222.1:0-4416 GCA_964424045.1 uncultured Ottowia sp.
TCATGCCGCCGCCAGCAACGCCCGCGTATAGGGATGCTGTGGCGCATCCATCACCTGCAGCGCCGGGCCGCTTTCGACCACCTCGCCGTCCTTGAGCACGATCACCGCGTGCGCCATGGCGCGCACCACGGCGACGTCGTGCGTGATCAGCAGATAGGCCAGGCCGCGCTCGCGCTGCAACTGCTGCAGCAGCGCCAGCACCTGCTTCTGGATCGTGACGTCGAGCGCGCTGGTGGGCTCGTCCAGCACCAGCAGCTCGGGGCCGACGATCAGCGCCCGCGCCAGCGCGATGCGCTGGCGCTGGCCGCCGGAGAACTCGTGCGGGTAACGCGCCAGCAGCCCCGGAAAGCGCGCCTCGCTCAACCCGACCTCGGCCAGCGCGGCCAGCACCCGGGCCTGCCGCGCCGCCTCGTCCACTTCGGGCGCGTGCACGCGCAGGCCCTCGCCGACGATTTCCTCGACCGTCAGGCGCGGCGACAGCGACGAGAACGGATCCTGGAACACCACCTGCACGGCACGCCGCAGCGGCCGGTCCAACCCGGGCCGGAACTGCCAGGCGCGGCCCGCCACCTGCAACTCGCCCCCCACCTGGCGGCGCGGCAGCAGGCCGAGCGCGGCCTGGGCCAGGGTCGACTTGCCGGATCCCGACTCGCCGATCACGCCCAGCGTCCGGCCCGGTGCCAGCGCGAAGTCAGCGCCGTGCAGGGCCACGAACTCGCCCTTGTGAAACCAGCCCCGAATGCCGGGCACGGGCGTGGGATAGGCCACGCGCAGACCGCGTGCCTGCAGCAGCGGACCGGCGCCGGCATCGGATGCCTGCTCGACCACGTGGCGCTCGGGCCGGCTCGCCATCAGCATCCGGGTGTAGGGATGGGTCGGGGCGTCGAAGATGCGCGCGGTCTCGCCCTGCTCCACCAGCCGGCCGTGCTGCAGCACGGCAACCCGATCGGCAAAGCGCCGCACCAGGTTCAGGTCGTGCGTGATCAGCAGCACCGCCATGCCGGTCTCGCGCCGCAGCTGTTCCAGCAGCTCCAGGATCTGGCCGCGCAGGCTGACGTCCAGCGCCGTGGTCGGCTCGTCGGCCAGCAGCAGGCGCGGCCGGCAGGCCAGCGCCATGGCGATCATGACGCGCTGGCGCTGGCCGCCCGAGAGCTGGTGCGGATAGGCACCGGCGCGCCGCTCCGGCTCCGGAATGCCGGTGTGCGCCAGCAGCTGCACGGCCTCCTGCTGCGCCTGGGCCGGCGTCAGCGCGCGCTTGAGCCGCAGCACCTCGGCGATCTGCGTGCCCACCGTCATCAGCGGGTTCAACGCCGTCATCGGCTCCTGGAAGATCATGGCGATCTGGTCGCCCCGCAGGGCGCGCATTTGGCGCTCGGGCAGGCCCAGCAGCTCGCGCGGCCCGCTGCCGTCGTCGAAGCGCACGCTGCCCTCGACCCGCGCGCCCTCCAGCAAGCGCAGCAGGGCCAGCGCCGTCACCGTCTTGCCGGAGCCCGATTCGCCCACCAGCGCCAGCTTCTCGCCCGCCGCGATGGTGAACGAGACCTCCTGGACCACGGTCTTGGCGCCGAAGCCGACGTTCAGGCCGCTCACCTGGAGCAGGGTCGAGGCCGCCCCGGTCATTGCGCCTTCCTCGGATCCAGCGCGTCGCGCAGGGCGTCGCCCATGAAGGTCAGCAGCAGCAGCGTCAGCACCAGCACGCCGAAGGTCGAGATCGAGATCCACCAGGCGTCGATGTTGTTCTTGCCCTGCGCCAGCAGCTCGCCCAGGCTGGGCGTGCCCGGCGGCACGCCCAGGCCCAGGAAGTCGAGCGAGGTCAGCGCCAGGATCGCGGCACTCATGCGAAACGGCAGGAAGGTCACCACCGGCACCATGCTGTTGGGCAGGATGTGGCGTCGGATGATCTGCAGGTTCGGCACGCCCAGGGCGCGCGCACTCTTGACGTAATCGAGCTGGCGGTTGCGCAGGAACTCGGCGCGCACGTAATCCGACAGCCCCATCCAACCGAACAGGCTCAGCAGCACCAGCAGCAGGCCGATGCTGGGCGCCAGGATGGCCGAGAAGATGATCAGCAGGTAGAGCTCGGGCATCGAGCCCCAGATCTCGATGAAGCGCTGGAAAGCCAGGTCCGTGATGCCGCCGAAAAAGCCCTGGATGGCGCCGGCCACCACGCCCAGCAGCACGCCGACCGTCGTCAGCGCCAGCGCGAACAGCACGCTGACGCGAAAGCCGTAGATCAGTTGCGCCAGCAGGTCGCGTCCGCGGTCGTCGGTGCCCAGCCAGTTGTCCCGACTCGGCGCGCTGGGATTGGGCGCCTGGGCAAAGTAGTTGATGGTCTTCGCCCCATAGGGGTTGGGCGGATAGAGGGCCCAGTTGCCGGGCTGGCGCAGCTGCTCCCGGATGAAGGGCTCCAGGTAGTCGGTCTCGGTCTCGAAGTCGCCGCCGAAGACCTTTTCCGGGTAGGCCTTGACCAGCGGAAAGTACCACTGGCCCTGGTAATGCACCACCAGCGGCTTGTCGTTGGACACCACCTCGGCCAGCAGGCTCAACAGCACCAGCAGGCAGAACAGGATCAGGCTGCCGGTGCCCAGGCGGTTGCGCCGGAAGCGCAGCCAGGCCCGGCGTGCCGGCGACAGGCTGGGCGGCGGGGCCGGCTCGGCCGGCGGACTGTCGAGGTCCGATGGCAGGCTTGGCAAGAGCTTCACCCGCTGGTTACCATGGCCCTGCGCGAGACCGGGCTGCTCGCTCCGGCGCAAGATGGCGCCAGGCGCGGCCCAAGACCACGGCTGGCGTCAAGCCTTGCACGCAGTGCGATGCCATCCATCATGCTTGTCCACCATCCACGACGTGAGCGAATTCAGGGCCTGTCATCGGTTAAAACCCCCACGCGTTGCCAGGCAGCGCGATCCAGGGCTGGGCGCAGCGAGCGCGGAGAACTTAATGTACACAAGCGGGCCACGACAACGCCTCGCGCCGCTCTGCCTGGCGACCCTTCGGGCTGGCCCGCCCCGCGGCGCCCGCCTTCGCGCATCCAACCGCCGGATTCAGGTTAACCGATGACAAGCCCTGACACCTGGAGCGAGCACCCCTACCGCGTGCTGGCCAGCACCCTGGTCACCCCCGTGATCCGCGAGCTCTGGCTGGCGCCGGTCGCCGAGCCCCTGGCCTACCGCGCCGGCCAGTACGTGCTGCTGGGCGACACCGACTGGCGCGTGCCGCAGCGCTCCTACTCGGTGGCCAATGCACCGCGGCCCGACGGCCGGGTCAGCCTGCTCGTGACCCGGGTCGAGGGCGGACCCACCAGCAGCTGGTCGCACCAGCTGCAACCGGGCGACGAGGTCCTGCTGGAAGGCCCCTACGGCCTGTTCACGACCGCGCCCGAGCGCACCGGGCCGTTGCTGCTGCTGGGCGCGGGCTCCGGCCTGGCGCCGCTGCGCGCGCTGGCCGAAGCCGTCCTGGCCGAGGCCCCGCAGCGGCCGGTGACCCTGCTCTTCTCCTGCCGCAGCGCCGCCGACCGCATTCGCGCCGACGACCTCATGCGCTGGCAGGCCGAATACCCGCAGTTCCGCTACCTGGACACGCTGACGCGCGATCCGGCGGCACCGCGCCACGGCCGCCTGCCGCCGCAGCTGGCCGACGCCGTGGGCGACCTGACGGGCTGGGAGGTCTTTGCCTCCGGACCCTCGGGCTTCGTGGTCGCCTGCGCCGAGGCGGCACAGGCCCTGGGTGCCGCCGCCACCGACATCCACACCGAGGAATTCTTCACCGACCCCCAGCCCTGGCTGGGCACCAAGCCGGCCCTGCCTGGCGAATCGAAACCACCGGGAGATCCGACATGAGCGGCAGCCGCATCTACACCAAGCTCGGCGACGACGGCAGCACCGGTCTGCTGCATGGCGGCCGCACCTCCAAGGCCGACCCCCTGATGGAGGCCGTCGGCAGCATCGACGAGACCGTCTCCACCCTTGGCCTGGCGCGCGCCAGCGGCAGCGATGCGGAGCTGAACGCCGCCATCCTGGGCGTGCAGCGCGACCTGTTCGTCGCCGCCGCCGACCTGGTCACCAATCCGCATGCACGCGATCGCCTGGTGGCGGGCATCTCGCTGCTGACGCCGGGGATGGTGGCGCAGCTGGAGCGCCTGATCGACGCGCGCATGGCAGCCAAGCCGCTGCGGCCGGTATTCGTGGTGCCGGGAGCGAATCGGGTGTCGGCCGCGCTCGACATGGCGCGCACCCAGGTGCGCCGCGCCGAGCGCCGCCTGGTGGCCTACGCGCGCAGCGCGCAGCCGGCTGTCGCGGATGTCCTCAATCCCCAAGTCGGCATCTACCTGAACCGGGTCTCCGACCTGCTGTACGTGCTGGCACGCCAGGCCGCCGGCGACGAGGAAGAACCCGCCAGCCACGACGGCGTGCCCAAGGG
>CAYRHV010000223.1:0-4416 GCA_964424045.1 uncultured Ottowia sp.
CTGGTCCCCGCTGCATGGAAAAGCATTACCTCACCCCCCTCTTCGATCCGGCCTCGATCGTGCTCTTCACGGGCTCGCAGGCCAGCCCCGGGACGCAGACCCGGCCGGCACGCGCACTGCTCGCCCACCTGCAGGCCCAGCCCTTCAAGGGCGAGATCACGGCGCTCGACGTCAGCACGCCGGGCACCCTGGCCGACCTGGCCGAGGCGCAGGCCGACCTGGCCATCGTTGCGCTGCCGGAGGCGGAAATCCTGCCGGCGCTGGAGCTGGCCGGACGCCTGAAGGTGAAGGCCGCGCTGGTGCTGGCCGCCGGCATTGATGCGGCCCAGGCGCGCGCCATGCAGCAGGTGGCGCAGCGCCACGGCTTCTGGCTGCTGGGCCCGAACAGCCAGGGCCTGCAGCGGCCGGCCCTGCAGCTCAACGCCAGTGCCGCGGGGCCGCTGGCCGCCCCGGGGGAACTGGCCCTGGTGTCGCAGTCGGGCGCCCTGACGGCAGCGATCCTGGACTGGGCGCGGGCCAACCAGGTCGGCTTTTCGATGGTCGTCGCGCCCGGCGCGCACAGCCCGATCGACCTGGCCGAGACGCTCGACTACCTGGCCAACGATCGCCACACGCAAAGCATCATCATCTACATGGAGGGCATCGACAACGCGCGGCGCTTCACCAGCGCCCTGCGCGCGGCCGCGCACGCCAAGCCGGTGGTGATCCTCAAGGCCGGGCGCAACCCAGCCAGCAACATCGCCGCGCAGACGCACTCGGGCGCCATCGTCGGCAGCGACGACGTATTCGACGCCGTCCTGCGGCGTGCCGGCGCGGTGCGCGTGCGCAGCTTCGTCGAGCTGTTCTCCGCCGCCCGCTGCCTGGCCTCGCGCTACCGGCCGGCCGGCAACCGGCTCGCCATCGTCAGCAACGGCGGCGGCCCCGGGGTGCTGGCGGCCGACGGCATCCAGGCGCTGGGGCTGTGCCTGGGCCGTCTCGGCGACGAGCAGCGCGCGGCCCTGGTGCCGCAAGTGGCGCCGACGGCGTCGCTCTCGGACCTGGTCGATCTGTCGGAAGAAGCCTCGCCGGCGCACTATCGCGCCGCGCTCGAAGCAGCGGCCGTCGATGGCGGCATCGACGGGGTGCTGGTGATCCACTCGCCCAAGTTCGAAGACGACCCGCTGGCCGTTGCGCAGGCCGTGGCTGCCGTCAAGCCGCGCCTGTCCAAGCCGCTGGTGGCGTGCTGGATGGGCGGCGACAGCAATGCCGCGGCGCGCACGGTGCTGGGCGACGCGCAGGTCCCGGTCTTCCGGACGCCGGAGGGCGCGATCCGCGCCTTCGGCAACATTGCCTCCTTCTACCAGAACCAGCTGCTGCTGCGCCAGACGCCGCCGCCGCTGACAAGGCTGGCCGCGCCGGACCTGGAAGGGGCGCGGCTGCTGATCGAGAGCGTGCTGGCGGAGCGGCGCACCATCCTGACCGAGATGGAGTCCAAGGCCCTGCTGTCGGCCTTCCACATCCCGGTCACGCAGACGCTGCTGGCGCGCAGCGCCAACGAGGCCATGATGATCGCCACCCAGCTGGGCTTTCCGGTGGCGCTGAAGATCGACTCGCCCGACATCAGCCACAAGAGCGACGTCGGCGGCGTGGCGCTGAACCTGATGCACGGCAGCGCCGTGCGCGACGTGTTCCAGCACCTGAACACCAGCGTGCGCGAGCAGCGCCCCGAGGCCCGCATCAACGGCGTCACGGTGCAGGCCATGGCGCGCAGCAAGCGCGGACGCGAGCTCTACGTGGGCGTCAAGACCGACGACCCCTTCGGCCCGGTGATCACCTTCGGCGCCGGCGGCACCATGATAGAGCTGCTGGACGACCACGCGATGGAGCTGCCGCCGCTGAACCGCTTCCTGGCGCGGCGCCTGATCGAGCGCGCCCGGGTGCACGAGACCCTGGGCGAATGGCGCGGCCATCCGGCAATCGACCTGGAGGCGCTCGAACAGCTGCTGCTGCGGGTCTCGGAAATGGTGTGCGAGCTGCCGCAGCTGCGCGAGATGGACATCAACCCCCTGATCGCCGACGGACGCGGTGTGGTGGCCGTGGACGCCCGCGTGGTGGTGGGTGACGGCGCGCATCCGGGCGCGGTGCGCGGTGCCGACTACGGCCACCTGTCGATCCCGCCCTACCCGGCGCGCCTGGCGCAGGTCTGGCCGCTGCGCGGCGGCGGCGAATACCGGCTGCGCCCGATCCGGCCGCACGACGCCCAGATGCTGCAGGACCTGGTCGCCCGCCTGTCGGAGGAAAGCCGCTACTACCGCTTCGCCTCCAATCTGGCCGCGCTGCCGCCGTCCATGCTGTCGCGCCTGACCCTGATCGACTACGACCGCGAGATGGCCCTGTGCGCCGAAATCGACGTCGAGACCGAGGCCGAGGACGGCAGCCGCAGCATGCGTCCGCGCATCATCGGCGTGTCGCGCTACATCACCAATCCGGACCAGGCCAGCTGCGAGTTCTCGCTCGTGGTCGATGACGCCCACGCCGGCCAGGGCCTGGGCACGCGCCTGATGCTCGCCATCATGGATGTGGCGCGCGAGCGCGGGCTCAAGAGCATCGAGGGCCTGATCCTGTCGGACAACACGCCCATGCTCAAGCTCATGAAGCGCCTGGGATTCACCGTGCGCGGCTTCCCCGACGATCCGGACTTCAAGCTGGCGGTGCACCCGCTTTGAACAAGCCCCCCAGCGGTACCCGCGGCGCGCGCCCGAAAAGCACAAGAGGCCACGATCTGCATCGTGGCCTCTTGAAGGAACTGGTTGCGCGAGGAGGATTTGAACCTCCGACCTTTGGGTTATGAGCCCAACGAGCTACCAGACTGCTCCATCGCGCGGTAGACCTTTCATTATATCCGTTTATTCGTCCGCCGTGCTGCCATCGGCCTGTTCGGGCCGGTCCACCAGCTCGATGTAGGCCATCGGTGCGTTGTCACCGACGCGGAAGCCCATCTTCAGCACGCGCGTGTAGCCGCCCGGGCGCGCCTGGAAGCGCGGACCCAGGTCGGTGAACAGCTTGCTCACGCTGGCGTCGTCACGCAGGCGGGCAAACGCCAGGCGCCGGTTGGCGACGCTGTCGTTCTTGGCCAGGGTGATCATGGGCTCGATCACGCGGCGCAGCTCCTTGGCCTTCGGCAGGGTGGTGCGGATCGCCTCGTGCTCGATGAGCGAATTCATCATGTTGCGCAGCATCGCCTGGCGATGCGCGCTGGTGCGGTTCAGTTTGCGCAGGCCGTGACCGTGTCGCATGGTGCTTTTCCTTTCTTTCCTTGTAAGACAGGCCGCCGGATCAGGTACGGCCTGGTGCACTCAATGCCACGCCCGAGGGCGCAGCTGTCAAAAAATCGGCGCTACCGACAACCCGCGAACCCCTTCCAATGGCCGGAGCAGCCCGATCGCGGGTACCCGGTGGTCAGAAAATGCCACCGGGTGAGGTCTCATCGCTTGTCCAGCCCCGTGGGCGGCCAGTTCTCCAGCTTCATGCCCAGCGTCAGGCCGCGCGAAGCCAGCACTTCCTTGATCTCGTTGAGCGACTTGCGACCCAGGTTGGGGGTCTTCAGCAGCTCGTTCTCGGTGCGCTGGATCAGGTCACCGATGTAATAGATGTTCTCGGCCTTCAGGCAGTTGGCCGAGCGCACGGTGAGTTCGAGCTCGTCCACCGGACGCAGCAGGATCGGGTCGAACTGCTGCGTGCTGCGCTGCGCCGGCGCATCGAACAGGCCCTCGATCGCCGAGCCTTCGAGCTGGGCAAACACCGCCAGCTGTTCGACCAGGATCTTGGCCGACTGGCGCACCGCGTCCTCGGCGCTGATGGCACCGTTGGTCTCGATCTCCATCACCAGCTTGTCCAGATCGGTGCGCTGCTCCACGCGTGCGTTCTCGACCGCGTAGCTGACACGTCGGACCGGCGAGAACGAGGCGTCCAGCACGATGCGGCCGATCGACTTGGTCGGCTCGTCGCCGTAGCGACGCATCGTGCCGGGCACGTAGCCGCGGCCCTTCTCGACCTTGATCTGCATGTCCAGCTTGCCGCCCTGCGACAGGTTGGCGATGACGTGCTCGGGGTTGACCACCTCGACGTCGTGCGGGGTCTGGATGTCGGCCGCGGTGACCACGCCCTCACCGTCCTTGCGCAGGGAGAGCGTGACCTCGTCGCGGTTGTGCAGCTTGAACACCACGCCCTTCAGGTTCAGCAGGATATTGACCACATCCTCCTGCACGCCGTCGATGCTCGAGAACTCGTGCACCACGCCGGCAATCGTGACCTCGGTGGGCGAATAGCCGACCATGGACGATAGCAGCACGCGGCGCAGCGCGTTGCCCAGCGTGTGGCCGTAGCCGCGCTCGAACGGCTCGAGCGTGACCTTGGCCTTGTGGTCGGCCACCGGCT
>CAYRHV010000224.1:0-4412 GCA_964424045.1 uncultured Ottowia sp.
CAGCGCGTCGGGCTTGATGCCCTGCGCCGCCAGCAGGGTGACCAGGCGCTTGGCGACCATGCTGGCCGCGCGCCGGCCCAGGCCGATGTCGACCAGCAGCTCCTCGCGCGTGCGGTTGCCGGTGAAGCGCAGCAGCTTGTCCCAGGTGGCCTTGTCGTCGTCCGGGGGCAGCTGGCCGACGCCTTCGGCGCGCAGCGCCTGCGCCAGCAGCTTGTCGCCGAGCTCGCGCGACTTGTCCTGCGCCAGCGATTTCAGGTGCGCGCGGATGCGCGAACGGGCGCGGCCGGTGCGCACGAAGCCGAGCCAGGCCGGGTTCGGCGTCGAGGTGGGCGCGGTGATGACCTCGATCACGTCGCCGTTGGCCAGCTCGGAGCGCAGCGGCACCTGCTCGCCGTTGACCTTGGCGGCGATGGTGCGATCGCCGACGTTGCTGTGGATGGCGTAGGCGAAGTCGACCACGGTGGCGCCGCGCGGCAGCGCCATGATCTGGCCGCGCGGCGTGAAGACGTAGACCGCGTCCGGGAACAGGTCGCCCTTGATGTTGTCCCAGAACTCGGTCGCGTCGCGCGTCTCGCTCTGGATGTCGAGCATCGACTGCAGCCACTTGTTGCCCAGCTGGACGCCCGCGCTGGCCTGCTCGCCGGACTTGTAGAGCCAGTGCGCGGCGACGCCGGCCTCGGCCACCACATCCATGGCCTCGGTGCGGATCTGGAACTCGATGTTGACGCTGGCCGGGCCCACCAGGGTGGTGTGCAGCGACTGGTAGCCGTTCACCTTGGGGATCGCGATGTAGTCCTTGAAGCGGCCCGGCACCGGCTTGTAGAGCTGGTGCAGCAGCCCGAGCACGGTGTAGCACTGCAGCATCTCGGGCAGCACGATGCGCGCGCCGTAGATGTCGTTGACCTGGGCGAACGACAGGCGCTTGTCGTCCATCTTGCTGTAGATCGAGTAGAGCGTCTTTTCACGTCCGACCACGCGGCCCGCGATGCCGGCCTGCGCCAGCACGCCCTCGACGTCCTGCTGCACCTTCTGGATCAGGTCGCGCCGGCGCTGGCGCGCGCGCGCCAGCGCCTTGGCCAGCACGCTGTAGCGCCAGGGCTTGAGGTGCTGGAAGGCCAGGTCCTGCAGCTCGCGGTAGGTCTGGTTCAGGCCGAGCCGGTGCGCGATCGGCGCGTAGATGTCGAGCGTCTCGGTCGAGATGCGGCGCCATTTGCTGCGCGGCGTGTCGCCCAGCGTGCGCATGTTGTGCGTGCGGTCGGCCAGCTTGACCAGGATCACGCGCACGTCGCGCGCCATCGCCAGCAGCATCTTGCGAAACGATTCGGCCTGGCCTTCCTCGCGCGTGTTGAAGCGCAGCTTGTCCAGCTTGGTCAGGCCATCGACCATGTCGGCCACCGGCGCACCGAACTGCTTGACGACGTCGGCCTTGGTGACGCCGCAGTCCTCCATGGTGTCGTGCAGCAGCGCCGCCACCAAGGCCTGCGCGTCGAGTTTCCATTCCGCCACCTGGGCCGCGACGGCAATCGGGTGCGTGATGTAGGGCTCGCCGCTGTTGCGCATCTGACCCAGGTGGGCGCGGTCGGCGAAGCGGTAGGCCTTGCGCACCAGCTCGACGTCGGCGGGGGCGAGATAGTCGAGCTTGGCTTCCAGCGCGGCGAAGCTGGCCGCAGCGGCATTGGCCGCAGCCAGCGGGCGCTCGGCGGACTGCTGCTCCGGGGTCATGGTGCATGATTTAACCATGATCCCCTGCTCCCGGACCGCGGAAATGAAAAAAGCGCCGGCATTCGGCGCTTGGAGGGTTCGGCCGGGGTCCGATCAGGGCACCTTGCGCAGCATTTCCAGCCCGACCTGGCCGGCGGCGACCTCGCGCAGCGCGGTCACGCCCGGCTTGTTGTCGGACTCGACCCGGGGTGCATGGCCCTGCAGCAGCATGCGGGCACGATAGGTGGCTGCCAGCACGAGCTGGAAGCGGTTGGGGATCTTCTCGAGGCAGTCCTCGACGGTAATGCGGGCCATGTCGGTGCGGGTGGGGCAGTGGGTCAGTCGATGTCCAGGGCCTGGAAGGTGTCGGCGCGGGCGCGCCTCTGTGCCTGGTAGGTCAGGCGCCGGGCATGGACGATGGCTTTGAGATCGAACAATGCGAGCTCGAATACTTCATTGATTATAACGTAGTCGAAGTGTCGCACCTGGGCCAGCTCCTCACGGCCATTGTTCAGGCGCAGCTCGATGACCTCGGGTGAATCCTCGCCACGGCGCAGCAGGCGCGCGCGCAGCTCTTCCCAGCTGGGGGGCAGCACGAAGACCAGCACCGCGTCGGGAAACAGCCGGCGGATCTGCAGCGCGCCCTGCCAGTCGATCTCCAGCACCACGTCGCCGCCGCCGCGCAGGCGGGCCTCGATGCCCTGGCGTGAGGTGCCGTAGCGCTGGCCGTGCACCAGGGCCCATTCGAGGAAATCGCCGGCGGCAACCATGCGGTCGAAGGTGGCCGCATCGACGAAGAAATACTCGCGCCCATCCATCTCCTGGCCGCGTGGGGCGCGCGTGGTGTGCGAGATCGAGGGTGCGACGCCCGCGTCCACTTCCATCAGGGCCTTCACCAGGCTCGACTTGCCCGAGCCGCTGGGGGCGGCGACGACAATCAGGTTTCCAGGGTAATCCATGCGCTTGCGGTGCTTTCTGCTATCGGTCCGATAGCGTAAAGCGCATTATTTTATGTCGCGCGCGCAAACACCAGCAGCAGGTTGTTGGCCGGCAGGGCGTGCCGCGCGCGCAGTGCCAGCCCGGATGCGGCCGCGTGCCGCCGCACCTCGTCCAGCTGCCGCAGGCCCCAGCGCGCGTCGCGCCGGCGCAGTTCGGCGTCGAAGGCAAGGTTGCTGGCAGTGGTCGGTACCTCGCCTTCGAGGTACGGGCCATAGGTGACGAGCAGGCCCGCGGGTGCCAGGTGGCGGGCAGCGCCGCGCATCAGGGCCGGCGTGCACTCGGGCGGGCTGATGTGCAGCAGGTTGGCGCAATAGACGAGGTCGAAGGACTCGGCAAAGGCCGGGCCGTCGGAGGGCCACTGTGCGTCCAGCACGTCGAGCCGGCGCGTGGGCGCGACATTGCTGGCGTCGGCCTGCGCGGCCCGGGCGGCGATGGCATCGAAGCCGTTGTCCCGCAGATCGGTGGGCTGCCAGTGCCAGCCCGGCAGGGCGGCGGCGAAGTGGGCGGCATGCTGGCCCGTGCCGCTGGCGATTTCCAGGGCCCGGCCCGTGGGGGCCAGCAGGGTGCGCAGCACGGCCAGGATGGGCGCGCGATTGCGCTCGGCGGCCGCGCTGTGGGGCAGGTCGCTGCCGGCTTGCGGCACCGTCATGCGGCGTGGCCGGTCGGCGCCGTGTCGCGACCCGTGGCGGCCATCGCGATGTCGAGTGCGCGCAGGCGCAGCGCCGGGTCGTGCACGTCGCACACCAGGATCATTTCGTCGCAGCCGGTCTGCTCGGCCAGGGCCTGCAGGCCGTTGCGCACGGTGTCCGGGCCGCCGATCACGGCGCAGGCCAGGAAGTCGGCGATGCCGGCGCGCTGGGTCGGGCTCAGGGCCTCGAAGAAGCCCTCGCGCGGCGGCGCCAGCAGGCCGCGCTGGCCGGTCAGGATGCCGAGCACACGCTGGAACACGCTGCTGGCCAGGAACAGCGCCTCCTCGTCGCTCGGCGCCGCCACCAGTGGCACGCCGATCATCACGCGGGGTTCGGGCCAGTCGCGCGAGGGCTGGTAGAGGCGTCGGTAGAGTTCGATCGCCTGCAGCAGCAGGCCGGGCGCGAAGTGCGAGGCGAAGGCGTAGGGCAGGCCGCGTTCGGCGGCGAGCTGGGCCGAGAACAGGCTGGAGCCGAGCAGCCAGATCGGCACCCGGGTGCCGGCGCCCGGGTTGGCGATCAGCTTCTGCCCGGGCCGTGGTGCATCCAGCAGCTGCTGCAGCTCGGCCACGTCGCGCGGGAAGTCGTCCACCGACTCGAGACGGTCGCGGCGCAGGGCGCGCATGGTCATCGGGTCGGTGCCGGGCGCGCGCCCCAGCCCCAGGTCGATGCGGTCCGGGTAGAGCTCGGCCAGGGTGCCGAAGGCTTCGGCCACCACCAGCGGCGCGTGGTTGGGCAGCATCACGCCGCCGGAGCCGACGCGGATGCGCTGCGTGCCGCCGGCGATGTAGCCGACCAGCACGGCCGTGGCCGACGAGGCGATGCCGGCCATGTTGTGATGCTCGGCCAGCCAGTAGCGCGAGAAGCCCAGTCGCTCCGCGTGCTGCGCGGTCTGCAGGGCGACCGCCAGGGCATCGGCGACGGTGCCGCCCTCGCGCACGGCGACCAGGTCGAGTATGGAAAAGGCGATTTCATTCAGGGCTTTGGCCATGCGCCGATTCTGCGCCATGCGTGGATGGGCGTGTG
>CAYRHV010000225.1:0-4409 GCA_964424045.1 uncultured Ottowia sp.
CTGGCCTACGCCATCGTCGGCCTCGGCGCGGCGGCCTACTCGCCGGCCAAATACGGCATCCTGACCGAGCTGCTGCCGCCGTCGCTGCTGGTCAAGGCCAACGGCTGGATGGAGGGCCTGACGATTGCCTCCATCATCCTGGGCGTGGTGCTGGGTGGCCAGCTGGTCAGTCCCGAGCTGTCGGACTGGCTGCTGGCGCAGGGCATTCCGGGCGTCCACTCGTCGATGGGTGCGGCGATCGCCGCCGTCACCCTGATCTACGCCATTGCGGCCGTCATCAACCTCTGGATTCCGCACACCGGGGCCAGGATGCGGCGCCTGCCGCGGCGCGCCATGTGGCTGCTGCTGCCGGACTTCTGGCGCTGCAACCAGCGCCTGTGGCGCGACCTGCTGGGACAGATCGCGCTCGCCACGACGACCCTGTTCTGGGGCGTGTCGGGCAACATGCGCTACATCGTGCTGGCCTGGGCCGCAGTGGCGCTGGGCTACGGCACGACCGATGCCGCCAACCTGGTGGGCGTGGTCGCGCTCGGCACCGCCGCCGGCGCCGTGGCGGCGTCGCTGCGGGTGCGCCTGGACCGCGCCACCGCCGTGCTGCCGCTGGGCCTGCTGATGGGTGCGCTGGTGATGGCGATGGTGTTCGTGCGCCACCTGGGCGTCGCCGTGCCGTTCCTGGTGGCTCTGGGCGCCCTGGGCGGCTACGTCGTGGTGCCGATGAACGCGCTGCTGCAGCATCGAGGCTACAACCTGATGGGCGCCGGACGCTCGATCGCGGTGCAGAACTTCAACGAACAGGCCTGCATCCTGGCGCTGGGCGCCTTCTACAGCGCGGCCACCGGGCTCGGACTGAAGACCTTCGGCGCCATCATGCTGTTCGGCGGCGTGGTGCTGGCCGTGATGGCCTTCATCGGCCAGTGGCACCAGCACAACCGGCGCCACCACCGCGCCGACCTGGAACGCCTGCTGGAGCTGGCACGCAGCGACCAGGTGCAGCACCGGCGCGGCAGCAAGGGCGCGCCCAGGTGAACGGCCACCGCCGCCGAGCCCGACCCTGACCCCATGACACAACGCGCCGCCACGACCGGGCCGGCCCTGGCCCTGCTCTGCAACGCCAGTGTCTGGGGCCTGGTGTGGCTGCCGTTCAAGGCGCTGCAGCAGATGGGCCTGCACCCGGTCTGGAGCACGGCGCTGATCTACGTCGCCGCGCTGGCCGGCCTGCTGGCCTGGCGGCCACGCGCCCTGCGCCACATCGTGCGCGGGCCCCGCCTGCTGGGCCTGGCGGTGGCGGCCGGGCTGACCAACGTCTGCTTCAACTGGGCCATCACCGCCGGTGACGTGGTGCGTGTGACGCTGCTGTTCTACATGATGCCGGTGTGGTCGATCGCGCTGGCCTGGCCGATCCTGGGCGAGCGGCCGACACCGATGGCGCTGCTGCGCGTCGTCCTGGCCCTCACCGGCGTGCTGCTGGTGCTGCAGCGGCCGGGTTCGCCCTGGCCGCTGCCGCGCGAGCTGGCCGACTTCCTGGCGCTGGCCGGCGGCTTCTGCTTTGCCGTCACCAACATCCTGGTGCGGCGCTGGCGTGAGACGCCCGAGGAGGGCCGGGTGCTGGCCATGTTCCTGGGCGGCCTGGTGGTGAGCACGGCGTTCGCCCTGGCCGGCGCCGGCGGCCCCTGGCCGGTGCTGCAGCTGCATTGGCTGCCCTGGGTGCTCGGGACCGGCGTGGCCTTCATTGGCGGCAATCTGGCGCTGCAGTACGGCGCCGCGCGCCTGCGCGCCCAGGTGACGGCCCTGATCATGCTGTCCGAGGTGCTGATCGCCACCGTGTCCTCGTCCCTGCTCGGGGCCGCGCACCCGACGCCCGCGGTGTGGCTGGGCGGCGCCTTGATCGTCTGCGCCGCGGCGCTGGCGGTGCGCCGCGGCTGAACCCGCCGCTTACGCGGGCTGGAGCGCGGCGTCCAGCAGCTCGACCCAGTGCCGCACCGGCACGGCGGTGCCCGACTGCAGGTGGGTGATGCAGCCGATGTTGGCCGACAGGATGGCCGCCGGCCGCTCGGCCGCGGTCTCGCCCTGCAGCTGGGCCAGCTTGCGCTCGCGCAGCTGCAGCGACAGCTCGGGCTGCAGCACCGAATAGGTGCCGGCCGAGCCGCAGCACAGGTGGGCCTCGTGCAGCGCCGGGCGCAGCCGGAAGCCGAGCTCGCCCAGCCAGTGCTCGACGCCGCCGCGCAGCTGCTGGCCGTGCTGCAGGGTGCAGGGCGCATGCCAGGCCAGCAGGTCCGCCGGCGGGTGCACGCGGCCGGCCAGCGCGCTGGCGATGTCGGGCAGCAGTTCGCTCAGGTCGCGCGCCAGCGCCGTCACGCGCGCTGCCTTCTCGGCATAGCGGGCGTCGTGGCGCAGCAGGTGGTCATAGTCCTTCACCATCTTGCCGCAGCCGGAGGCGTTGATGACGATCGCCTCGACGCTGCCGCCCTCGATGTGTGGCCACCAGGCGTCGATGTTGGCGCGCATCTGCGCCAGGCCGCCGGCACCATCGGCCAGGTGGTACTTGATCGCGCCGCAGCAGCCCTGGCCGCGCGGCAGCACGCATTCGATGCCGGCGGCGTCGAGCACGCGCGCGGTGGCGGCGTTGATGTTGGGGATCATCGACGGCTGCACGCAGCCTTCCAGCAGCAGCACCTTGCGCGCGTGCGTGCGGCGCGGCCAGGCGCCGGGCCCGCGGCGCTCGGGCACCTTGGCCCGGAGCCTTTCGGGCAGCAGGCCGCGCACGGCCTGGCCGGCGCGCATGGCGGGGCTGAACAGCGGCGAGGACAGGCCGGTGCGCAGCACGGCGCGCTCGCGCGCCTCGCCCGCCGGCCGCGCGACCTTGCGCTCGACCACCTCGCGTCCGATGTCGACCAGCTTGCCGTACTCGACGCCGCTGGGGCAGGTGGTCTCGCAGTTCAGGCAGGTCAGGCAGCGGTCCAGGTGCAGCTGGGTCTCGCGCGTCGGCGGCTGGCCCTCCAGCACCTGCTTCATCAGGTAGATGCGCCCGCGCGGGCTGTCGAGCTCGTCGCCCAGCAGCTGGTAGGTGGGGCAGGTGGCGAGGCAGAAGCCGCAGTGCACGCACTTGCGCACGATGGCTTCGGCTTCCTCGCCTTCGGGGGTGCCCTGGAACTCGGGCGCAAGCGTGATTTGCATCGATCAGAAATCCGGGTACAGACGACCCGGATTCAGGATACCGGCCGGATCGAAGGCCTGCTTGAGCCGCGCGTGAATCCGCTGCAGCGGCGCGGACAAGGGCGTGAACACCGGCACCTGGCCGTCGCCGCCGCGAAACAGCGTGGCGTGGCCGCCGGCGCGCGCGGCGGCCGCGCGCACCTGGCTGGCAGCCGTGGGCGGCAGGCGCAGCCAGCGCTGCGCCCCGTGCCACTCGACCAGGGTCGGGCCGAGGTTCAGCGGCGTCGCGGTGTCGGGCACGCTGACGCGCCACAGGGCCTCGCCCGGTTCGAGCCGGAAGAACGGCAGGGCCTGGTCGCGCAGGGCCGACCATTGCCGACCGGCGCGCTCGGGCGCCAGCGCTTCGCCACCCATGCTGCGGCGCGCGGCCTCGACCGCCGCACGGGCCCCGCGCAGGCGCACCACCAGCGTGCCATCGGCCCAGCAGCTGGCGTTCAGCGGCAGCGGCTGGCCACCCCAGCGATTCAGCTGCTGGCGCGCCGTGGTCTCGGACCACTCGAACGCCAGCGTGCACTCGGCCGGGGCCAGCGGCATCACCTTCAGGCTGAGCTCGACGATCACGCCCAGGGTGCCGAGCGAGCCCGCCAGCAGGCGGCTGACGTCGTAGCCGGCGACGTTCTTCATCACCTGGCCGCCGAACTTGAGCAGCTCGCCGCGGCCGTCCAGCATCTGCACGCCCAGCACGTGGTCGCGCACGGCGCCGACGCTGGCGCGCGCCGGGCCGGACAGGCCGGCCGCCACCATGCCGCCCACGGTGCTGGCGACGCCGAAGCGCGGCGGCTCGAAGGGCAGGCACTGGCCGTGCTCGGCCAGCAGCGCCTCCAGCTCGGTCAGGCGCGTGCCGGCCAGGGCCGTGACCACCAGCTCGGTCGGCTCATAGGCCTGGATGCCGGCCAGCGGCCGCAGGTCGAGCAGCTCGCCGTGCAGGCGCTGGCCCAGGAAGTCCTTGCTGCCACCGCCACGCAGGCGCAGCGGTCGGCCGCGCTCGCTGGCGGTGCGCAGCTTGTCGGCAATGTGTTGCAAGGCGTCCTGCATGGGGGTCGATCGTACTGCGTGGGGCGGCCGCCGGCTCCGGGCTCATTCCACCACCGTGCGCGACTGCTCGCGCAGGTACTGCGGCAGGTAGTAGAAGGAGCCGATTGCCTTGCCGGTGCTGCCGCTGCCCTTCCAGCCGCCGAACGGCTGGTAGCCGGGCC
>CAYRHV010000226.1:0-4392 GCA_964424045.1 uncultured Ottowia sp.
AGATCGAGCAGGGCCTGCTGGAGATCAAGAGCTGCGCGCGCGACCCGGGCAGCCGGGCCAAGATCGCCGTCGTCAGCCACGACCGGCGGGTCGATCCGATCGGCACCTGTGTCGGCGTGCGCGGCTCGCGCGTCAACGCCGTCACCAACGAGCTGGCGGGCGAGCGCGTCGACATCGTGCTCTGGAGCGACGATCCGGCGCAGTTCGTGATCGGCGCGCTGGCGCCGGCCAACGTCGAGTCGATCGTGGTCGACGAGGAGCGGCACGCCATGGACGTGGTGGTGGACGAGGAGAACCTCGCCATCGCGATCGGCCGCGGCGGCCAGAACGTGCGCCTGGCTTCCGAGCTCACGGGCTGGAAGATCAACATCATGGACGCCGCCGAGTCGGCGCAGAAGGAAGCCGAGGAAAGCGGCACCCTGCGCAAGCTGTTCATGGAGCGGCTCGACGTCGACGAGGAGATCGCCGACATCCTGATCCAGGAAGGCTTCACCAACCTGGAGGAAGTCGCCTACGTGCCGATCCAGGAGATGCTGGACATCGAGGCCTTCGACGAGGAAACCGTCGAGGAGCTGCGCAACCGCGCCAAGGATGCGCTGCTCACGCTCGCCATCGCGCGCGAGGAAAGCATGGAGTCGGTGGCCGAGGACCTGCGCGACCTGCCGGGCCTGACCGCCGAACTGATCCACAAGCTGGCGCGTGCCGACGTGCGCACGCGCGACGACCTGGCCGACCTGGCGGTCGACGAACTCACCGAAATCACCGGGCAGTCCGAGGAGGACGCCAGCGCCCTGATCCTGAAGGCGCGCGAGCACTGGTTCGCGGGTCAGGAGTAAGGGCAGGGAGACAAGCAGCACATATGACGAACATTACCGTTGCCGAATTCGCAAGCGAACTGAAACGCCCCGCTGACGCGCTGCTCGAGCAGTTGCAGGCCGCCGGCGTGAGCAAGCGCTCGGTCTCCGACGCGCTGACCGACGCCGACAAGCAGCAGCTGCTCCATTACCTGCAGACCAGCCACGGCACGGGCGTGGCGCGCAAGAAGATCACGCTGACCAAGAAGACCACGAGCGAGATCAAGCAGGCGGACGCCACCGGCAAGGCGCGCACGATCCAGGTCGAGGTGCGCAAGAAGCGCGTCTTCATCAAGCGCGACGAGGACGTCCCCGCGGCCGCTCCGGCCGCAGCCCCGACGCCCGCCGCCGCCCCCGCGGCGGTGCCGGTGATCGATGCCGCCGAACAGGCACGACGCGACGAGGAAGCACAGCGCCAGGCCAGGCTGCGCGAGCTGCAGGCCGAGGCCCTGGAGCAGAAGCGCCGCGAGCGTGAGCAGCAGGAACGGCAGGCGGCCGCAGCGTCGGCCGAGGTGGCAGCCGAGCCGCCGCAGCCCGCCGCTGCCGAGGAGCCGGTGGCCGAGGCAGCGCCTGCGGTCGACGACAAGGTGCCGGTGGCGGAGCCGGTGCCCGAGTCTCCCGCGCCGGCACCCGCGGCCGAAGCGGTCGAGCCTGCGGCCCCGAGCCCGGAAGAGGAAGCGGCCGAGGCACGCGAGCAGGAGAAGCGCCGGCGCAAGGCGCTGGCCGAAGCCAAGGCGATCAGCGAGATGCTGAATGCGCCGCGCAAGGTGCTGGTGGCCAAGAAGCCCGAGGAAGCCAAGGCCGGCGACAAGGCGGCGCGCAAGACGACCGCCACCAAGGTCGCGGCCACGGCCAACAAGGAAGTCAAGTCGGCCAAGCTGTCGTCCAGCTGGGCCGGCGATTCGGCCAAGAAGAAGGGCATTCCCACGCGCGGCGATTCCAGTGGGGGCGTCGGTCGTGGCGGCTGGCGCAGTGGCCCGCGCGGCCGGCGCGGCGAGCGCGACCGCGGCGAACGCCAGGAGGCCCAGGCACCGGCCGAGCACCGCGTGCTCGAGGTGCACGTGCCCGAGACCATCACCGTGGCCGAGCTGGCGCACAAGATGGCGGTGAAGGCCTCCGAGGTGATCAAGGCGCTGATGAAGATGGGCCAGATGGTCACCATCAACCAGCCGCTGGACCAGGACACGGCCATGATCGTGGTCGAGGAAATGGGCCACACCGCGCTGGTGGCGGCGCTGGACGACCCGGAGGCCTTCACCGACGAGGAAGTGCAGGCGCAGGACGCCGAGGCGCTGCCGCGCCCGCCGGTGGTCACCGTCATGGGTCACGTCGACCACGGCAAGACCTCGCTGCTGGACTACATCCGCCGCGCCAAGGTGGCGGCGGGCGAGGCCGGCGGCATCACGCAGCACATCGGCGCCTACCACGTCGAAACTCCGCGCGGCGTGATCTCCTTCCTCGACACGCCGGGCCACGAGGCCTTCACGGCGATGCGCGCGCGCGGCGCCCAGGCGACCGACATCGTGATCCTGGTGGTGGCCGCCGACGACGGCGTGATGCCGCAGACGCGCGAGGCCATCAAGCACGCCAAGGCGGCCGGGGTGCCGATCGTGGTGGCGATCACCAAGTCCGACAAGCCCGAGGCCAACCCCGAGAAGATCAAGGGCGAGCTGGCCGGCGAGGAAGTGGTGCCGGAGGAGTTCGGCGGCGATTCGCCCTTTGTCTCGGTCTCGAGCAAGACCGGCCAGGGCATCGACGAACTGCTGGAGAACGTGCTGCTGCAGGCCGAGGTGCTGGAGCTCAAGGCACCGGTGGAAGCCGCTGCCAAGGGCATCGTGATCGAGGCCAGCCTGGACAAGGGCCGCGGCCCGGTGGCCACGGTGCTGGTGCAGTCGGGCACGCTGCACATCGGCGACGTGGTGCTGGCTGGCCAGACTTCCGGGCGCGTGCGCGCCATGCTGGACGAGGATGGCCGCACCACCAAGTCGGCGGGACCGTCGATTCCGGTGGAGATCCAGGGCCTGTCCGAGGTGCCGCTGGCCGGTGACGACTTCATGGTGATGGCCGACGAGCGGCGTGCGCGCGAAATCGCCACCTACCGCGCCGGCAAGTTCCGCAACACCAAGCTGGCCCGGCAGCAGGCGGCCAAGCTGGAGAGCATGTTCTCCGACATGACGGCCGGCGAGGTCAAGACGCTGCCGCTGATCATCAAGGCCGACGTGCAGGGCTCGCAGGAGGCGCTGGCCGCCTCGCTGCTCAAGCTGTCGACGGACGAGGTCAAGGTCGAGATGGTGTATTCCGGCGTGGGCGGCATCAGCGAGAGCGACGTCAACCTGGCGATCGCGTCCAAGGCGCTGATCATCGGCTTCAACACGCGTGCCGACGCCGGCGCGCGCAAGCTGGCCGAGGCCAACGACGTCGAGATCCGCTACTACAACGTGATCTACGACGCCGTCGACGAGCTGAAGGCGGCGATGAGCGGCATGCTGGCGCCGGAGCAGAAGGAAGAGGTCATCGGCATGGCCGAGATCCGCACCGTGTTCGTGGCCTCGCGCATCGGCACCGTGGCCGGCTGCATGGTCACCGAGGGCGTGGTGCGGCGCGATGCCCACTTCCGCCTGTTGCGCGACAACGTGGTGATCTACACCGGCGAGCTGGAGTCGCTCAAGCGCGTCAAGGACGACGTGCGCGAGGTGCGCGAGGGCTTCGAGTGCGGCATCAAGCTGAAGAACTACAACGACATCCGGGAAGGCGATCAGCTCGAGTTCTTCGAGATCAAGGAGATCGCGCGGACCCTGTGAAATGACGAATGACCAATGACCTCGCCGCTGGCGCGGCGTTGATGACAAATGGCGCAGTGCCCTGCGCACGGGCTGTTCGTCATTGGTCATGGGTCGGCGCAGCCGCCGTCATTCGTCATGAGATCAACCCCGAAGTCATGCCCCGCAAGAGCTCCGTCCCCCATCGTGGTTACCGCATCGCCGACCAGATCCGGCGCGATCTGTCGGAGCTGATCGCGCGCGAGCTCAAGGACCCGCGCGTCGGCATGGTCACGCTCAACGCGGTCGAGGTCTCGCCCGACTACGCGCACGCCAAGGTTTTCTTCAGCGTGCTGAGCGGCAAGGCCGAGGAAACCGAGGACGCGCTCAACCATGCCGCCGGCCACCTGCGCAACGGCCTGTTCAAGCGCCTGCACATCCACACCGTGCCGACGCTGCGCTTCGTCTTCGACCGCACTACCGAGCGCGCGGCCGACATGAACGCCCTGATCGCGCGTGCCATCGCCTCGCGTGCCAAGGACGACGACGAGTAATTTTCATGAATGCGCCGCGCACGAGGGTCGTCCGGCGCCCCGTGCACGGGGTGCTGCTGCTGGACAAGCCATTGGGCCTGTCGAGCAATCAGGCCTTGCAGAAGGTCCGCTGGCTGCTGCGCGCCCAGAAGGGCGGGCACACCGGCACGCTGGACCCGCTGGCCACCGGCGTGCTGCCGCTGTGTTTCGGCGCCGCGACCAAGTTCAGCGGCCTGCAGCTGGACG
>CAYRHV010000227.1:0-4365 GCA_964424045.1 uncultured Ottowia sp.
GCGCGGCGGCGCGCGACGAACACCGGCACGCCCGCGCGGCGGCGCAGCAGCAGCGGCTCGTCGCCCACGTCGCGAGGGTCGGCGTCGAGCTCGACCGCGCGCGTGTCGTCGCCGCGCCGGCCGTGGCCGCGCGAGACGATGCCCGGCCGCCAGCCACGCGCACGCAGGTGTTCGGCCAGCGCCAGCGTGGTCGGCGTCTTGCCGGCACCGCCGGCCACCACGTTGCCGACCACGATCACCGGCACCGGCAGGCGCGTGGCGCGCCGCCAGCCGCGACGATACAGGCCGCGGTGCAGCGCCGCCAGCGCGCCGTAGACCAGCGACAGCGGCCACAGCAGGCACGCCAGCGGCCCGCGTCCAGTCCAGGCGCGGCGCAGGCGGTGTTCGGGTGCGGGGGCGGGCATGGTGGGTCGGCAGGGCGAAGGCCCGGCGCGGCCGGGCGCCGCCATTCTGTCATCGCGCCACGCGGCGCCCCGGTCAGGAGCCGGTCTGGGCGGCGAAGGTGATGTGCGACAGGCCGAGGCGGCGCGCCGCTTCCATGGCCGTCACCACCGACTGGTGCGTGGCCGCCGCGTCGGCGCTGATGATGAGCACGCCGTCGGGCTGCGCCTCGGCGGCGCGCAGGGCGTCGGCGATGGCCTCGGCGCTGCGGTCGGCCAGCGGCTGGTGGTCCACCGCATAGCGTCCGTCGGCGGCAACCGCGATGACGACTTCCTTCGGCCGCTCCTTCTGCGCATCGGCGTTGGCCACCGGCAGGGTCAGCTGCAGCTCGGTGAAGCGGCTGTAGGTGGTGGTCAGCATCAGGAAGATCAGGATCACCAGCAGCACGTCGATGAAGGGCACCAGGTCGATGCGCGGCTCGTCCTGCTTGCGCACGTGGAACTTCATCGCGTCAGGCTCCGTAGCCACCCGGGCACAGGGGTTCGAGGTGGCGCGCGAAGCGCTCGGCGGCCAGCTCCAGCTCCATCACGTAGCCGTTCACGCGCGAGCGGAAATACTGCCAGAAGAACAGCGCCGGAATCGCGATGATCAGGCCGAAGGCGGTGTTGTAGAGCGCCACCGAGATGCCGTGCGCCAGCTCGGCCGGGTTGCCGCCCGAAATGGTGCCGGCCGGCGCCTGCGAGCCGAAGATCTCGATCATCCCGATCACGGTGCCGAACAGGCCCAGCAGCGGCGCGCCCGAGGCGATGGTGCCCAGTGCCGGCAGGTAGCGCTCGAGCTGGTGCGCGGCGCTGCGGCCGGCGGCTTCGAGTGCCGCGCGCATGTCGGCCGCGGTGCACTCGGGGTCGACGTTGATGGCGCGCCAGCCGGCGGCCAGCACCTGACCCAGGGTGCTGTGCTGCGCCAGCTGGTTCACCATGTCCGGGCCGGGCACGGTGCCGCGCGACACCTCGATGGCTTCTTCCAGCAGGCCCGGCGTCAGCACGCGCGAGGTCTTGAGCGAAACGAAGCGCTCGACCACGAAGGCCAGCGCCAGCACGGAACACAGGATCAGCGGCCAGATCGGCCAGCCGGCGGCTTGTATGATCGACAGCAAGGGGAGGTCTCCAGTGGCAACCGGGGGGCGAAATGCGGCCGCGCCGGGTCGGTCGGATGTAAACCTTGAGATTATCCTCCAGTAACGTCTCGTTTCTGCCGCCCCAGCGCCCGCATCGTCCACGTTTTCTGTGGATAACTTTGTGAGCAACCGGCGGTGCAGGGGCCCCGAAGCCTTGTTTGATGCGGCTTTTGCGCGACTGCCTATTTGGCGTGCAAAATAAAAATCAATCAAATCAATGAGTTGCGACACAACATCAGGCTTTCAGACGGATTTCGGTCGTTCCGGGGCAGGGCCCGTCGCGCTGTGGAGTATTCATGCCCTCCAGCGCCCCGAAACCGCCCGCGAAGCCGCATGAATCCTCGCTTTGCGCCTCCCGATCCCGGCCACGGCCCACGCGCGTGGGCGGTTGGCGCGCTGGTCCGTGCCGCCGCCGATGCGCTGGAGGCGCGCTTCAACCCGGTGACCGTGCGCGGCGAGGTTTCCGGCTTTGCGCGCGCCGCCAGTGGCCACTGCTACTTCACGCTCAAGGACCCGGGCGGGCAGCTGCGCTGCGCCATGTTCCGGCGCGCCGCCAGCCTGCTCGACTTCGTGCCGCGCGAGGGCGACCAGGTCGAGCTGCGCGGCCGCCTGTCGGTCTACGAGGCCCGCGGTGATCTGCAGATCGTGGTCGAGTCCATGACGCGGGCCGGGCAGGGCGCTCTGTTCGAGCAGTTCCTGCGGCTCAAGGCCCGGCTCGAGGCCGAGGGCCTGTTCGAGGCCGCGCGCAAGCGCCCCCTGCCCGAGCTGCCGCGCGGCATCGGCATCGTCACCTCGCTCGGCGCCGCGGCGCTGCACGACGTGCTGACGACCCTGGTGCGCCGCGTGCCGCACATCCCGCTGCTGCTGGCGCCGGCCGCGGTGCAGGGCAGCGAGGCACCGCGCGAGCTGATGGCAGCGCTGTCGAATCTGTATGGCGTGGCGCAGGGCGAGGCGCCGCCGGGGGCGTCCCTGCCGCCGGTGGACCTGATCCTGCTGGTGCGCGGCGGCGGCTCGATCGAGGACCTGTGGGCCTTCAACGACGAGCAGCTGGCGCGCACCATCGCCGCCAGCCCGGTGCCGGTGGTGGCCGGCGTCGGGCACGAGACCGACTTCACCATCGCCGACTTCGTGGCCGACCTGCGCGCGCCCACGCCGACGGCGGCGGCCGAGCTGGCCAGCGCGCCGCGCGATCAATTGCTGGGAGCCCTGGCCGAGCAGCAGCAGCGCCTGCAGCGCGCCCTGCGTCGCCGGCTCGACAACGAGGCGCAGCGCGTGGACCGGCTGGCGGCGCGCCTGGGACGCCCCGCCGCCATGCTGACGGCCGAGCAGGTGCGGCTGGCGCGGGCCGCCGAGCGCCTGCAGCACGCCAGCCGCTGGCGCCTGCAGCAGGAGGCCGATCGCCTGTCGCGGCTGGGCGAGCGCCTGCCGCGCAGCCCGCGACCGCAGCTGCAGGCCGAGCGCCTGCGCCTGTCGCACCTGGCCGGGCGCCTGCCGGTGGCCTGGCGCACGCAGTTCGAGGGCGCGCGCGAGCGCCTCGAGCGCGCTGCGCTGCGCCTGTCGCTGCTGGATCCGCAGCTGGTGCTGGAGCGCGGCTACGCCTGGCTCGAGGACGCGCAGGGCCGCCCCGTCACCCGCGCCGCCGAGGCCCGCGTCGGGTCATCGCTGAGCGCGACCTTGGCCGATGGCAAGGTTGATCTGGACGTCACCGCACGCCATTTGCGCTGACTTCATACAATGGTGGGTCGTCGATCCGCCCCTGCGGATTCGAGCCGAGATTCCACGAAAGCACAAGGAGAACACAGACATGGAACGCACCCTGCCGGCGCTGCCCTACGCCATTGACGCCCTGGCCCCGCACTACAGCCAGGAGACGCTGGAATACCACCACGGCAAGCACCACAAGGCCTACGTCGACAAGCTCAACGAGCTGCAAAAGGGCACCGAGTTCGAGAACATGGCGCTCGAGGACATCATCAAGAAGGCCAGCGGCGGCATCTTCAACCAGGCCGCCCAGGTCTGGAACCACACCTTCTTCTGGAACTGCATGAAGCCCGCCGGCGGCGGCGCGCCCAGCGGCGCCCTGGCCGACGCCATCAACAAGAAGTGGGGCAGCTACGCCGACTTCCGCAAGGCCTTCGTCGCCAGCGCCGGCGGCAACTTCGGCAGCGGCTGGACCTGGCTGGTGAAGAAGGCCGACGGCAGCGTCGACATCGTCAACACCAGCAACGCCGGCAACCCGCTGACGGCCGGCGACAAGCCGGTGCTGACGGTGGATGTGTGGGAGCACGCCTACTACATCGACTACCGCAACGCCCGTCCGAAGTTCGTCGAGTCCTTCTTCGACAACCTGGTGAACTGGGACTTCGCGGCCCAGAACTTCGCCTGACCGACGTCAACTGACGTTAAAAAGCCGCCTTCGGGCGGCTTTTTTGCTGATTTGATGTTCAAGGGGTCTTGAACATCGACCCGCGCAGACGGTGGCCGGCGCGCAGGTGGCGGCTGTCGAACCAGCCCTGGTTCATCTCCAGCACGTAGCGCACCGGCTCGGCCGAGCAGTGGCTGGTCTCGTCCAGCGGCTGCATGTCGGCCAGGTTGACGATGGTGCCGTCGTCGGCGACGAAGGCCGCGGTGAGCGGCAGCAGGGTGTTCTTCATCCAGAAGCACTGCACCCCCGGCTGCTCGAACACGAACAGCATGCCCTCGTGCTGCGGCATCTGGCGCCGGTACATCAGGCCGACCTGGCGCTGCGTGGGCGTGGTCGCCAGCTGCACCTCCATGCGGTGCATGCCGGCCGTCAGCGTGGCGCG
>CAYRHV010000228.1:0-4324 GCA_964424045.1 uncultured Ottowia sp.
TGAAGCCGTGTTCCTGCGCATGGCGGCGGAACCACAGGCCTTCCGGGTTGTGGCGCGTGATGCCGTCGAACACGGTGGCCAGCATCTGCGTCTGCTCCAGGCCCATGGTCAGCATCACCTGGTTGACCACCAGCTTGTGCATCTGCAGCTGGCCGCGCGGCACGCCGGCGATGCGCTCGGCCAGGCGCCGGGTGGCCGCGGGCAGTTCGGCGGCGGGCACGGCCAGGTTGGCCAGGCCCCAGTCGGCGGCCGTGCGCCCGTCGATGAGGTCGCCGGTGAACATCAGCTGCTTGGCGCGCGTGGGACCGAGCCGATAGGTCCACATCGCGGTGGTGGGGCAGCCCCACACGCGCGTCGGCATGTAGCCGATGCGCGCGTCCTCGGCCATCACCAGCAGGTCGCAGCTGAGCGCGATGTCGCTGCCGCCGGCCACCGCCGCGCCGTGTACCTGGGCGATGGTGGGCTTGGGGCAGCGCCACAGGCTCATGAAATCCTCCGTGTAGCGCTTCATGGTGCGGTAGTCGAGCGCCGGGTCCCATGGCGTCGATTCCTGCTGGCAGGGGTGCTCCAGGTGTTGCTCGGCGCTGGCCGCCAGGTCGTAGCCGCCGCAAAAGCCCTTGCCGGCGCCTTCGACCACGATCACGTGCACCTCGTCGTCGGCCACGGCCCAGTCCACGGCGGCGCGGATCTCGCCCGGCATCTCGTCGGTGATGGCGTTCAGGCGCTCCGGGCGGTTCAGCAGCAGGCGTGCGACGCGCGGCTGCTCGGGGTCCTTGTCGATGCGCAAGGTGTTGAAGCTGGGCATGGGAGTCTCCTGGGTCGGTTCCTGGGTGTGCGTCATGCTAGCGATCCGGCGCGCGCGGGCGAACGTCCCGGGTTTTTGCGTACAGTGTGATCGATGGACGTTTCGGCATGGACCCTGGGCTGGCGCAGCCTGTGGCGCGACCTGCGCGCGGGCGAACTGCGGCTGCTGCTGGTGGCGGTGACGCTGGCGGTGGCCGCGCTCACCAGCGTGGGCTTTTTCTCGGATCGCCTGCAGGGCAGCCTGGCGCGCGATGCGCGCCAGCTGCTGGGCGGCGACGTGGTGCTGGTGAGCGACCATGCCCCGGCACCGCTCTGGAGCGAGCGGGCCCGCGCGCTGGGACTGCAGGAGGCGTTGACGCTCAGCTTTCCGACCATGGGCCGCGCGCCCGACGCCCGCGGCGGCAGTTCGCGCCTGGTCGCGCTGAAGGCGGTCGAGGCGGGCTATCCGCTGCGCGGCCAGCTGCGGCTGGCAGCGGACACGCAGGATCGCGTGGGCACGCCCACCGATGCCGTGCCGGAGCGTGGCCAGGCCTGGGTCGATCCATCGTTGCTGGAAGCGCTGGCGCTGCAGCCCGGCGACACCCTGCTGCTGGGCGACAGCGCCGTTCGCATCGACGCGCTGATCGCGCTCGAACCGGACCGCGGCGCCGGCTTCATGGCGTTTGCCCCGCGCGTGCTGATCAATGCCGCCGACCTGCCGGCCACCGGCCTGGTGCAACCGGCCAGCCGCATCAGCTGGCGCCTGGCGCTGGCCGGGCCGGAGGCCGCGGTACAGGCCTGGCGCGCCTGGGCCGAGCAGGAACTGGCGCGCCCGGGCACGGCCGGCCTGCGGCTGGAGACGCTGGACTCGGGCCGGCCCGAGATGCGCGCCACGCTGGACCGGGCCGAGAAGTTCCTCAACCTGGTGGCACTGTTGGCGGCGCTGCTGTCGGCCGTCGCCGTGGCGCTGGCGGCGCGCGGCTTCGCAGCGCGGCATCTCGACGATTGCGCGCTGCTGCGCGTGCTGGGCCTGCCGCAGCGGCGTATCGCCGGCGCCTATGCGGCGGAGTTCCTGCTCGTGGGCCTGGTCGCCAGTGGCCTGGGCGTGCTGCTCGGCTACGCCGTGCACCTGGGCTTCGTCGCGCTGCTGGCGGGGCTGGTGGAGAGCGCGCTGCCGCCGCCCAGCGCCTGGCCGCTGCTGCTGGGCCTGGGCATCGGGCTGACGCTGCTGGTGGCCTTCGGCCTGCCGCCGGTGCTGCAGCTGGCGCGCGTGCCGCCGCTGGCCGTGCTGCGGCGCGAGGTTGGCCTGCTGAAACCGGCTTCGCTGGCGGTGCTGGCGCTGGGCATGGCGGGCTTTGCCGCGCTGCTGCTGGCGGTGAGCCGGGATTTGATGTTGGGGCTGATCGCCGTCGGCGGCTTTGCCGGCGCCGTGCTGCTGTTTGCCGTGCTGTCCTGGGGCGCGGTGGCGCTGCTGCGCCGGCTGGTGCACGAGCAGCGCGCGCCGCGCTGGCTGGTGCTGGCGACGCGCCAGCTGGCGGCGCGGCCGGGCTACGCGGTGGTGCAGGTCAGCAGCCTCGCGGTCGGCCTGCTAGCGCTGGTGCTGCTGGTGCTGCTGCGCACCGACCTGATCGCCAGCTGGCGTGCCGCCACGCCGGCCGATGCGCCGAACCGCTTCGTCATCAACATCATGCCGGACCAGGGTCGGGCCTTTCGCGCCGCACTGGCACAGGCCGGCGTGACGCGCATGGACTGGTATCCGATGTTTCGCGGTCGACTGGTGGCGATCAACGGGCGCGAGGTGGCACCGGACGACTACCCCGACGAGCGCGCGCGCCAGATGGTCGAGCGCGAGTTCAACCTCTCGCATGCAGCCGAACGGCCGGAGCACAACCGCGTCGTGGCCGGGCAATGGACGCCGAACGAGGCCGGCGCCATCAGCGTCGAGCAGGGCCTGGCCGACACGCTTGGGCTGAAGCTGGGTGACACCCTGGGCTTCGATGTGGCCGGCCTGCCGGTGCAGGCGCGCATCACGTCGCTGCGCAAGGTCGACTGGGCCTCGATGCACGTCAACTTCTTCGTCATGTTTCCGCTGGCTGAGATGCCGGACCTGCCGGTCACCTGGATCGCCGCCTACCGGGCGCCCGAAGCATGGCCCCCACGCTCCCCCGCTGAGCCAGGTTCGCGGCCTCCCGAGGGGGCTGCTTCCAGCCTGGAGCGGCCCGGCGCTGGAAGCGCCGGCTTCGACCACGCGCTGGTGCGCCAGTTTCCGAACATCACCAACGTCGACATGGAGCAGTCGATCGCCCAGGTGCAGCGCGTGCTGGACCAGGTGATCCGCGCCGTCGAGTTCCTGTTCGGCTTCACCCTGGTGGCCGGGCTGGTGGTGCTGTTTGCCGCCGTCAGCGCCACGCGCGAGGAGCGTGCGCGCGAGTTCGCCATCATGCGCGCCGTGGGCGCGAGCGGCCAGCTGCTGGCTCGCGTGCAGCGCGCCGAACTCGCCGGTGTCGGCCTGCTGGCGGGGGTGCTGGCGAGCAGCGTCGCCATCGGGGTCGGCTGGGCGCTGGCGCGCCAGGTATTCGACTTCAGCTGGAGCGCGCCGGCCTGGGTGCCGCTGGCCGGCGGCGTGGCCGGTGCCGTGCTGGCGCTGGCGGCGGGCTGGTGGGGCCTGCGCGAAGTCTTGCGCCGGCCCGTGGTGCAGACGCTGCGGCGCGCCGCCGAGTAGGGCGGTGGAGACGGGCAGAGAATGCAGGGCGCACACGGCAACACGGCGCGCGTGAAAGACTGACTTGGACCCTCCCGCCCAGGCTCCTGAACCCCCGGCCCGACCCGATGGCGGCGCGGCCGCGGCCGCCGCCATGCCCGGCGCCTGGACCGCGCTCGCCATCACCACGGCGGTGCAGGCGATGGCCTCGATGGCCCTGCTCACGGTGCCGGTGATGGCGCCGGCACTGGCGCCCGCGCTTGGCCTGTCCACGGCCTGGGTCGGTGGCTTCATTGCCCTGGGCTATCTGGCGGCGATGACGGCGAGCCTGGTCTCGGGCGCCGTGGTGCCGCGCTTCGGCGCCATTCGCGTGAGCCAGGTGGCACTGCTGCTGTGCGCCGTCGGCCTGCTGCTGGCGGCCATTCCGGCCTGGCCGGCCACGGCGCTGGGGGGCTTCCTGATCGGCTGCGGCTACGGGCCGATCACGCCTGCCAGCTCGCACCTGCTGGCGCTGACCACACCAGCGCACCGCATGTCGCTGGTGTTCTCGGTCAAGCAGACCGGGGTGCCGCTAGGGGGCATGCTGGCCGGCGCCATCGTGCCGGGCGCGCTGCTGCTGCTGGGCTGGCAGGCGACGCTGGTGGTCGTGGCCCTGGCCTGCCTGGCCAGCATCGCGCTGGCGCAGCCGCTGCGCCGTGGGCTTGACGCGGACCGCCAGCGCGGCCTGCGGCTGCAGCTGGCGGGCCTGTTCACGCCGCTGAAGATGGTGCTGGCGAGCCGGCCGCTGGCGGTGCTGGCGGCGGTCTCGTTCCTGTTCTCGGCCGTGCAGGTGTCGGTCAC
>CAYRHV010000229.1:0-4314 GCA_964424045.1 uncultured Ottowia sp.
TGCTTGACGCGTCGGCGCAGGTCGTCCAGCAGGAAGGTGGTGGCGGCGACGCCGGTGTCGGCCAGCAGCAGCGCCGTCTCCAGGTCTTCGTAGAGGTCCTCGTCGATCCGGGTGCCGGTGAAGACAGTGGTGATGCTGCTGCCGGTGCGCTGCAGCCCGGTCTTCAGGCGGCTCAGCCAGCCGGCACGGGGCGGGGCGACGGCCTGGGCCTCGGCGGCCGGGGCTGCTTCTGCGACGGGGGCTTCCTCGTGCTCCGCCGCCATGGGTTCGGGTGCTGGCTCTGGGTCTGGTTCGACTTCCAGCGCCGGCGTTGCCACTTCCGCTTCACCGCCCGCCGCCAGGGCCTGCGCCTCCAGCTCCTCGAGCGGGATCTCGTCGACAGGTGATTCGGCTTGCCGGGGCTCTTCGGCGGCCTCTGGCAGCGTCGGGGTGGCGTCCTGCGCTGCGGGCTCGGCGGTCTTCTTGCGGCGGAAAAAGCTGAACATTGGCGGGGATTCTACGGATCGGGGCAGGCGCCCGCGTCAGCGCGTCCGGGACGGCTTCAGCCGGCGCCGGCCAGCGCTGCCACGTCGACCATGCGCTCGGCGCCGGCGTCGCGCCAGTCCTCGGGGTGGCAGGTCAGCAGCAGGATCTGGTGGCGGCGCGCGGCATCGTGCAGGATGCGCTTCATCTGCTCGCGCCGCTCGGCGTCGCTGTGCACCAGCGCGTCGTCGAGGATGACCAACGTGGGCTCGCCCGCCTCGTGCAGCAGATCGGCGTAGGCCAGGCGAGTGATGACGCCGAGCTGCTCGCGCGTGCCGTGGCTATATTGCGCCAGCGCCAGCGGCGCGCCATCGCGGCGCAGCTCGCGCGGCTGCAGGGCGTCGATCCCGACCGCCAGTTCGTGTCCCGGCAGCAGCAGGCGCAGGTAGTGGTCCAGGCGCTGGCGCAGCGGGGCGTAGAGGCGCTCGACCAGCGCGTGCTGGTGCGCCTGCAGGCGATCGTGCAGCAGCTGCAGGGCGTCGGCGCGCAGGCGCAGCGCGGCGGCGTGGCGCTCGGTCGCGGCGCAGCGCTGGCTGGCGGCGGCGAGCTGTTCGTCGATGCCTTCGGCGCCCAGGCTTTGCAACTGGCCGCGCTGGCTGGCGATGCGCGCGGCCAGCTCCTCGCGCTGCTGTGCGATCTGGGCCAGGGCACGCGCCTGGCGCGTGATGTCGCCGGCGATCAGTTCGGGGTCGAGCTCGGCGATGGCGCGTTCGGCCTGCGCGATTTCCTGCTGTATGGTGCCCTGCCGCGCCAGCGCCTCGGCCAGCTCGCGCTGGCGCGCGGCGCTGGCGGCGTCGGCGCCTTCCAGGCGCGCGGCCAGCTGGGCGATCTGGCCGCGCAGCACCTCGCGCGCGAGCTCGGCCTGGCCGGCGGCCTGGGTCTGCTGTTCGAGCGCGCTGCTGGCTTCCTGCCAGCGCACCTCGGCGTCGGCCAGCTGGCGGCTGGCCTCGTCCAGCGCGGGGCCGTCGCCGGGCTCGGGCAGGGCGGCGAGTTCGCGCGCGGCGGCCTCGCGCCGGCCCTGGGCCTCGGCCAGGCGCGCGCGCCAGCCGGCCTCGTCCGGCTCGCCCAGCAGCGCGTCGCGCCGTGCCTCCAGCACTTTCATTTCCTGCGCCAGCGCCTGGGCGTCGGCGTGGCGCCGCTCGGCGGCGGCGAGGTCGGGCACGCCCAGGCGCGTGCACAGGGCGTTGAACTGGTCGTCCAGCTTGCGGGCCTGCTCGGCCAGGCGTGCCACGTCGGCGCCGCCGGGCTCGATGTCGATTTCGCCGACGCCGGCGATGCGCAGCGTGACGGGGGTGGTGAGCAGGGCTTCGCCGCTGCCGCCAAGCGTCCCGAGCGCGCCGGCGTCGATGTGTTGGCCGGACCGCAGGCGGTGCCTGAGGCGGGTGGCGACGGCCTGGCGTTGCAGCGCGGTCTCGCGTTGCTGCTGCGCCAGCTTCTGCAGCTTCTTCAGTTCGGCGGCGGGCAGGGCGAGTGCGGCGGCCCGTACGCGGCGTTGCGCCAGTTCGTCGGCCAGGGTGCGCGCCTGCGCCAGCACCGACTCGATCCGTTCGATCTCGGCAGCGCTGCGCATCTGTTCGCGCACCAGTTCGGCGCGACGCTGGCGCTGCTCGGCCCGGCTGCGCTGCTGGCGCGCCTGCTCCAGCAGCGTGCGCGCCTGTTCGCTGCGCTGGCGCGCGCCTGCCAGCGCCTGCTGTGCGTCCGCGTGCGCCGGCTCGGCTTCCTGCAGCTGGCTGCGCGCGCTGGCCAGGGCCTTGAGCTCGCGTTCGTGCGCCGTGGCCTGCTGGTGCAGGCCGTCGATGCGGGCCTGGACCTCCTGCAGGCTGGCGCGGCTGGCGGCGAGCGCACGCTGGCGCGGCTCGAGCGCGGCCTGGCGCGCCTCGGCCTCGCGCTTGCGCGCCTCGTGCTGCTCCCAGGGACGCTCGCGCTCGAACTGCGCGCGCTGCGCCAGGTCGCGCCCCAGGCTGTCGCTCAGTTGCCGAAAACGGTCGGCGCCCTGCTGCAGCGCGTCGCGCTCGGCCCGGGCCTGTTCCAGCGCGCGCTCGGCCTCGGCGAGCGGGCCGCGGTCCCTGCCTCTTGCCGTGCGCAGGACTTCCAGCTCGCTGGCGATGGCCTGCGCGATGCGGTTGTCGCCGGTACCGGCGACTTCGCCCAGCACGCTGCGCAGGCGCTGCTGCAGGGTTTCGCGTGCGTGCTCGATCGGTGCGTCGATGGCGTTGCTCGCGCCCTGTTCGATCCACAGCAGGCCGGGGATGCCGTGCGTGTCGGCACGGCTCGCGCCGCGACCGGGAAAGCTGAAGCCCAGGCGCCGCGCCAGCTCCTCGTCGGCGTCGCCGCCGTCCCAGCGCTGGCTGCCGATGACGAGCTCGGCGCGCGGCCGCTGCAGGAAGGTCTTGTGGACGCGGGCCGGCTCGCCGCCCAGTTCCAGCTCGACCTCGACCTCGGGCGCCGGACGGTCCAGGCCCTCGGGTGCGATGCGAGCCGTGAATTCGGCGCCGCTCGTGTTGTAGCGGTCCAGGAACAGCGTGCGCAGCGCCTGGGCCAGGGTGCTCTTGCCGGCCTCGTTGGGGCCGTGCAGCAGGTTCAGGCCGTCGGCCAGCCTGTCGATCTCGACCGGCTGCACGAACTTGCGGAATTCGCGCAGGCGGATGCGGCGCAGCTTCATGCGCTGGCCCCCGCGCGGCGTGCCAGGTCGAACAGGAGCTTGAGCGCCTCGGTCGCCAGCGCGGCGTCCTCGTCCTGCTGCTGCTGGGCGCGCAGCTCGGCCACCAGCTCGGCCAGCGCGCCCTCGAGGCGCAGCGCGGCCAGGTCGGCCTCGGTTGGCTCCAGCCGCAGGGCGGAGAGGTCGGCCTGCAGCAGGTGCAGGCGCGCGCGCTCGGCGTCGATCAGCTGGCGCAGGCGCTGGGTGTCGGCGTCGCTGGCCAGGCCCTGCACGCGCAGGCGCAGCACGGTGTCGGCGTCCAGCGCAGCCAGTGCGTCGCGCAGGGCGTCGACGTCGCCGGCGCTGCGGATCTCGGCTTGTTGCTGGCGCCAGCGGTAGCGGCCGATGCGGCGCGGCGCCACGCGCGGCGGCGTGCCGGGGGCGTCGATCTCGACCAGCAGCACGTGGCCGGGGTCGTTGTCGACGAAGCGCTCGGGCTCGGGCGTGCCGCTGTACCAGGTGCGCGCGTCGATCGACTTGAGCCCGTGCCAGTCGCCCAGCGCCAGGTAGTCGAGCCGGGCGCGCTCGGCGCGGTCGGCGGCGATCGGGTTCGGCGAATCGACGTCCTCGGGCAGCACACCCGTGACGCTGCCGTGGGCCAGGCCAACGCGCGTCAAGTCTGGGCGGCTGTCGGCGCTGTCAAAGAAGGCTGTCAGGTCGTCGTGCGTGTGGCGCTGGGTCAGCGGCGCGGCCAGCACGGCCAGGCCGAGCTCGGGGAACTCCAGCACGCCGGGCTGCAGCGCCAGCGTCACGTTGTCCGGCGTGATTTCAAGCCGCTGCAGGCGCGTCCAGACGCTTTCCGCCAGCGCGGCGTCGTGGTTGCCGGGCAGCAGCACCCAGCGGCCGGCAAAGCCGGCCATGGCGCTGATGGCGCGCCGCAGCGAGCGGTCCGATACGCCCTGGCTGTCGAACACGTCGCCGGCCACCAGCACGGCGTCGACCCGCTCGGCGCTGGCCAGCGCGGCGATGGCGGCGACGGCGTCGAAGCGCGCCTGCGACAGCGCCGCCGATGGGCTGATGCCGTCCTCGTCGCCGTCGTCGAACCCGTAGCTGCGGCCCAGCTGCCAGTCGGCGGTGTGCAGCAGCTTCATCGG
>CAYRHV010000230.1:0-4284 GCA_964424045.1 uncultured Ottowia sp.
CCAGCAGCGTGCAGGCGCTGCACCAGCGCGCCGGCGTGCGCGTGCGTGATCGCCAGGCCCAGCGCGTCGGCGGCGTCGGGGCCCGGCACGCGCGGCAGTTGCAGCAGCCGCTGCACCATCGCCTGCACCTGCGCCTTGGCGGCCTTGCCGTGGCCGGCCACCGACTGCTTCATCTGCAGCGCCGTGTATTCGGCCACCGGCAGCTCGCTGGCCACCAGCGCCGTCAGGCAGGCGCCGCGCGCCTGGCCCAGCAGCAGAGTGGCCTGCGGATTCACGTTGACGAACACGATCTCGACCGCCGCCACCTCGGGCTGGTAGCGCGCCGTCACTTCGCGGATGCCGTCAAACAGCAGCTTCAGCCGCGCCGGCAGGTCGCCCTGCGCCGCGCTGCTGGTCTCGATCACGCCGCTGGCCACATAGGCCAGGCGCGCGCCCTCGACATCCAGCACGCCGAAGCCGGTGCGCCGCAGGCCGGGGTCGATGCCGAGGATCCGCATGGGCCTATCTTACGGAGCGGTCCGCACCGCCGGTCACGGCAGCTCGGTGCGCCGCATGCGCGTCTGGATGGTGGCGGCGCGCCGGTTCAGGTAGGCCGAGCGCGGCTGCTGCTCGAACTGGCGTGGGCGCGGCAGCATCACCGCCAGCCGTGCCGACTCCCAGGACGTCAGTCGCGCCGCGCTCTTGCCGAAATAGTGCTGGGCCGCCGCCTCGGCGCCGAACACGCCGCTGCCCCATTCGACGTGGTTGAGGTAGATCTCCAGGATGCGCCGCTTGTCCAGCAGCAGTTCCAGCGCATAGGTCAGCACCAGCTCCTGGCCCTTGCGCAGCAGGGTGCGCTCGCCCGACAGCAGCAGGTTCTTGGCCAGCTGCTGGGTGATGGTCGAGCCGCCGCGGATGCGGATCGGCGCCACCGGCCGGTTCTGCGCCGCGCGCCGCGCCGCCTCTTCCTCGGCGCGCGCGTTGCGCTCCCAGGCGCGCTCGATCGCGGCCCAGTCCACGCCGTCATGATTGGCGAAGTTGTCGTCCTCCGACGCGATCACGGCGCGCTTGAGGTGGTCCGAGATCTGGTCGTAGTCGCGCCACTGCTGACGCCAGCGCAGCTCGCCGGCGCGCGCCAGGCGCCAGGCCTCCGAGCGCTCGAAGGTGGTCGACTGCGGGTCCACCCAGGCCATCAGCGCGATGCGGCCGATGAAGAACAGCTGCAGCAGCAGCGCCGCGGCCAGCGCCAGCAGCAGCCAGCGCGCAAGCAGTCGCATCAGCGCGCTCCGGCGGCCGTGCTCACCTCGTCGGCCTGCAATGTGGTCTCCAGCGTCTGCTCGTGCGTGAAGCGAAAGCGCGCCGTGACGTCGAACTGGTCCGTGTCCTTGCGCATCGCCGCCGTGAACGGCCCGAACGGCGCCGCCTTTTGTGCGATCGCCTCGGCCAGGCGGTCCAGCATGCGGTTGCCCGAGCCGCGCACCACGCGCGCGTCCAGGATGCGGCCGTCGTGGTTCACCAGCAGCGCCATCAGCAGTTCGCCATACAGCTTGCGCCCCGCCACGTGCGGGAAGTTGGCCGTGCCCACGGCCTCGATCTGGCGCCGCATGTCGTCGTAGTACTGGGCGTAGGTCACGCCCAGCGTGGCCGGGCTCAGGTAGCGCTTGCGCGGGCGCGAGTTCTCTTCCTCCACGCGCTTCTCGATCACCGCCAGCAGCCGCTGCAGCTGCTGGCGCCGCTCCTCCTGCGCCTGGGCCTCGGGGTCGTCGCTGGCCTTGCGCGGGTCCTGTCGCGGCATCGCCGCCAGCTGCTCGCGCACCTGGGTCAGCAGCTGCTCCTGCTGCTGCAGCATGCGGTCGATCTGGTTCTGGTTCTGCGTTACCTCGGCGTCGCCGGCCAGGTTCTCCTCGCTCGGCGGCAGCGGCGTGCTCGCCAGTCGCTTGTCGTCGGCGTCGCCGCCGCCGGCCAGGGTGTGCTGCGCCAGCGCCTGCGCCTTTACCGGCGCCTCCTCGGATTTGGCGTTGACCAGCACCACCTCCAGCGTGTTGTCGCGGAACACGCGCTGGAAGCCCTCCGGATCGACGAAGCGCACCGTCAGCAGCACGGCGTGCAGCAGCACCGACAAGGTCAGTGCCCACTGCATGGTGCTGAACGAGCGCAGGCGGTCCCTCATGGCGCGTCGGGGTTCTCCGGCGGCTCGGCTTCGTCCACGTCGACGGCGATCGCCAGCGGCCCGGCGTCCAGGTCCGCGTCCTCGCCCGCGTCGTCCGTCTCGTCCGTGTCCACGGCGGCCAGCACCTCGGTGATGGTGCCGTGCACGTCGAGCGCGATCGGGTCGATGCTGCCCAGCCGCACCTGCACCCGGGTGCCGCGCGCCAGCGCCTGTGCCCCCATCACGCTGAACACCAGCGGCAGCGTCTCGGCGCGCACCAGCCAGGCCCCGCCCGGCAGCTCGCGCAGCAGCGTCGCCACCAGCTCGGTCGTGCCGTGCTGCTCCAGGTGGCGCAGCGTCCAGAAGCGCTCCATGCTCGCCTGGTGCGCGCCGTAGGCGGCGTAGGCGGCGTCGAAGGCGCTGATGATGGCCAGCAGCGCCGCGTCCTTGGGCTTGAACGGCGCCGCCAGCGCGGCCGCCGTGCCGTGGCGTGCGCAGGCGATGATCTGCCACTGGTTCACCAGGTCCACGTAGCGGCGCAGCGGCGAAGTGCTCCAGCAGTAGCTCGGCACCCCGATGCCGGCGTGCGGCAGCGCACGCGTACCCATGCGCACCCGGATGCCCGGCGTCAGGCTGGCCTGGCTGCGATAGATCGCCGGCACGCCCAGGCTCTTCAGCCACTCGCCCCAGGTGCTGTTGGCCAGGATCATCAGCTCCGACACCATCAGGTCCAGCGGCGCACCGCGCTGGCGCTGGGTGATCTCCACCGTTTCCTCGCCGGTCGGCTCGCCGTTCTCGCCGCCCAGCAGGCGGAAGCTGTAGTCCGGCCGGCTGAACAGCTCCGGCTTGCCGCGCACCAGTTCGCGCTGCGCCTTCAGGTGCTGCGCCAGCCGATACAGAAAGCCCAGCTGCTCGCGCGCCACCGGCAGTGCCGTGCTGTCGGCCGCGTCGTCCTCCAGCCAGTCGCTGGTGATCAGGCCATCGAGCTGGTCGTGGCGCAGGTTGGCCACGATCGGCACGCGCTCCAGCCGCGTCTCGTGCGACTGCAGCGCCAGGCTGGCCTCGTCCAGCGTCAGGTAGAGCGACACCGCCGCCACCGCCTGCCCGGCGGTCAGGGTGCAGGCCTGCACCACGTCGTCCGGCAGCATGGTGATCTTGTGGCCCGGCATGTAGACCGTCGACAGGCGCGCGCGCCCGACCTCGTCCAGCGCGTCCCCGGGCTGGATCGCCAGCCCCGGCGCCGCGATGTGGATGCCCAGCACCACGCTCCCACTGCCCAGGCCCTGCAGCGACAGCGCGTCGTCGATCTCGGTCGTTTCCGAGTCGTCGATCGACCAGGCCTGCACCCCGGCCTGTGGCAGCTCCTCGCTGATCGCGGGCACTTCCAGCGCCGGAAAGCCGGTGCCGTGCGGAAAGTTCTCGAACAGGAAGCGCTGCCAGTGGAACTGGTAGGGCGAGGTGATCGCGCCCGCGCGCGTCAGCAGCGCCAGCGGCGCCAGCTTCGTGCTGCGCGCCGCCTCCACCACGGCCTTGTATTCGGGCGCGTTCTTGTCCGGCTTGAACAGGATGCGGTAGAGCTGCTCGCCGATCGGTGCCGGGCATTCGCCATTGGCCAGCGCCTCGGCCCAGGCGGTTACCTGCGCGGCGATGCGCTGTTTCTTCTCGATTGCCGCCAGCGCCTGCGCCACGACGTCCGCCGGCGCCTTGCGATAGCGTCCCTTGCCGGCCCGTCGGAAGTAGTGCGGCACCGCGTGCAGCGCCAGCAGCGCTGCTGCCTGCTGCACCGGGCCTGGCGCGTCGCCGAAGTAGTCCGCCGCCAGGTCGGCAAAGCCGAAGTCGCCCTCCGGCGCGAATTCCCAGGCCAGCGCCGGGTCCACCTCGTCCGCCTCGGCCTGTGCCTGCGCCATCAGCTGCGCCGGCCCCGGCTGCTCGAAGCGCAGCAACTGGTTCGCGGCCTTTACCTTGACGCGCTTGCCCGACTCCAGCTCGACCTGGGCAGAGGTGTCGGTCTCCGAAAGAATGCGGCCGGCCTGGAACTTGCCAGCCTCGTCAAAAAGCAGATACATAGAAGGGCGCAATTGTCCCATCAACCCGGTGCCGCCCGGGGCCCGGCTGCCGGCAAGGCCATGTTTTTTCGCTGTCGGGGTGGCTGGACG
>CAYRHV010000231.1:0-4280 GCA_964424045.1 uncultured Ottowia sp.
CGGTCACACCCATGCCCATGGTCACGCCGGGCTTGTCGGTGTAGGGCTTGAGCCCGGGTGCATAGGCGCGGCTGGTGAGCCGGGGGCCCCAGTCGGCATGGATGGCGGCGTTGTCGCGCAGCGCCGGGGTGACGGCGTAGGTCATCGAGATCGGGCACAGCACCGAGGGCTCCATCTCGGTGAACAGCATGAAGCTGGCGGCGCGCAGCACGTGCGGCGCCGGGCCCTCGCCGGCCCAGGGCGTGCCGTGCAGGCCGGCCTGGGCGGCGGCGCCCATCAGCACGTGGTAGCTGGGGTGGAACTCGACCTCGTCGATGCGGTAGCCGCGCGCATCGTGCGTGTGCAGCTCGGGCGTGTGGATGTTGGCCAGGCGGGCGTGGTTCTGCATCTCGGCCGAGCCGGCAAGCCGGCCGAGTGCCTGCAGGGCGTCGGTGCCGAGCTCGGGTGCATTGAACTTCAGCCCGTCCTGCAGCGGTCGGTTGATGTCGAACAGGTTGACGTCCGCCAGCGGCTCGGGCTGGTTGAAGACTTCATGGGTGGCGGCGTTCACGGCGGGCTCTCCTGCGCAGGCGGGTGGATCAGACCAGCTTAACCAGTTGCTTGCCGAAGTTCTTGCCCTTGAGCAAACCCAGGAAGGCTGCGGGTGCCGATTCGATGCCCTGGGCCACGCTTTCGCGCGGGCGCAGCTGGCCGGCGGCCACCAGGGCGCCGAGCTCGGCCAGCGCCTCGGGCCAGACCTCCATGTGCTCGCTGACGATGAAGCCCTGCAGCTTCACGCGATTGGTCAGCAGCAGCGCCGGATGGGCCATCGGCAGCGGCTGGCCGTCGTAGCCGGCAATCATGCCGCACAGGGCGATGCGGGCAAAGGGGTTCAGCCGCAGCATGACGGCGTCGAGCACCCGGCCACCGACGTTCTCGAAGTGGCCGTCGATGCCGTCCGGGCAGGCCTGTCGGAGCGCCTGCGCCAGGCTGCGCGCATCCGGGTGCTGGCGGTGGTCGATGCAGGCGTCGAAACCAAGCTCCTCGGTGGCGTAGCGGCACTTCTCGGGCCCGCCGGCGATGCCGACCACGCGGCAGCCGCGCGCCCTGCCCAGGGCACCCAGGGCGCTGCCGACCGCCCCCGTGGCAGCGCTCACGGTGAGCGTCTCGCCCGCCTTGGGCTCGATGATCTTCTCCAGGCCGTACCAGGCCGTGACGCCCGGCATGCCGACGGCGCCCAGGTAATAGGACAGCGGCACCTGCGTGGTGTCGACCTTGCGCAGCATGCCCGGCTGGTCGGCATCCACGACGCTGTATTCCTGCCAGCCGCCCAGGCCGACGACCGAGTCGCCGACAGCCAGGCGTGGGCTGCGGCTTTCCACCACCTCGCCCACCGTGCCGCCCTGGAACACCTCGCCCAGCGGCTGCGGCGCGGCATAGCTCTTGCTGTCGTTCATGCGCCCACGCATGTAGGGGTCCAGGCTCAGGTAGTGGTGGCGCACCAGCGCCTGGCCGTCCTTCAGCTCGGGGGTCTCGCGGCTGACGAGGCGGAAGTTGGCCAGCTCGGCCTCGCCCTCGGGGCGGCTGGCAAGCAGGATCTGGCGATTCATCGGCATGGGGTTCTCCTGTGGGTGGTTGGCCCGAACTGGCGCGTGCCTGCGACGGCTCTCAGTCGGTCGGGACCGGAGCAGCGGTCCGCGTCACGTAGCGAAAGGTGCCGGTGGCCTGGGCACAGGGTCGGCCATCGGCGGCGATCACACCGGCCTCGACGAAGGCCAGTCGGCCCGTGCGGTGCAGCAGGCGCCCATGGCCCACCAGCACGGCGCCCGCTGGCGCCGGCCGCATGAAGCTGGTCTTCATCTCGATCGTCACGGTGCCGGCCTCGGGCTGCACGCTGCGCGCGGCGCTGGCCATGACCACGTCCAGAAAGGTCATGAGCGCTCCGCCATGGACGGCCCCGAACGAATTGCAGTGCTCGGGCCGGGGCGCGAAGTGCAGCGTGGCGGCACCATTTTCAAAGTACTGCAGGCTGAATCCCAGGTGCTGCACGAACGGCACCACGACGCCGAAATTCAGGCTCATGGCGCAATCCCCGCGGGCGTCCGTCCGAGAGCCGGCATCAGGCTGCGCCGAGCACCACGCTGGCGCCGCCATCGACCGCCAGCCACTGGCCGGTGACGTGCTTGCCGGCATCGCTGGCATACAGCAGGGTGATGCCCTTGAGGTCCTCGTCGTCGCCCAGCCGCCCCAGCGGTGCAGCGGCCTTCATCTTGTCCTCTCCGAGCGTGTCGATCAGCACGCTGGCCATCTTCGTGCGAAAGAAGCCGGGGCAGATCGCGTTGACGGTGATGCCAAAGCGCCCCCACTCGGCCGCCAGGGTGCGCGTGAAGCCGATCACCGCCGTCTTGGAGGTGTTGTAGGCGATGGTCTTCATGCCCGGCGGGTTGCCGTTCAGCCCGGCAATCGAGGCGATGTTGATGATGCGCCCGCCCTGGTTCGGAATCATCCAGCCGTTGGCCACCTGCTGGCTGAGGATGAAGTAGCCGCGCACATTCAGGTTCATCACCTTGTCCCAGGCCGCCACCGGGTGCTCCTCGGCTGGGGCGCCCCAGCTGGCGCCGGCGTTGTTGACCAGGATGTCGATGGCGCCCATGCGCTCCAGCGTCTGGTCCGCCAGGCGCCGGGTTTCGTCCTCTCGGCTGCAGTCGGCGGCGATCCAGCGCGCGTCGATGCCGGCGGCCTGCAACTCGGCCACCGCCTGCTCCAGGTCGTCGGCCTTGCGCGAGCTGAGCATCACGCGCGCGCCAGCCTCGCCCAGCGCGTGGGCCATTTGCAGCCCCAGGCCGCGCGAGCCGCCGGTGACCAGGGCCGACTTGCCACTGAGGTCGAACAATTGCTGAACCGTGCGTGTCATCAGGCGCTTCCTTCCGCGAAGTATCAGATATCAGATCTCGTAGTCCATGCACTGGCGCTCCAGCGCCGCCGCGCGCAGAAAGGGCTTGACGGCCACGTGCCTGGGGTGGTTCTGGTAGGCGTCCAGCGCGGCCCGGTCGGTGAACTCGCTGTAGAGCACCAGGTCGTAGGTGGCCTCCAGCCCCGGCTCGGCGCCTGCCACTTCGATCCGCAGCGTGCCCGGCACCAGGTCCGTGCAGGCCTCCAGCAGGTCCCTGGCCCGCGCCAGGTTGGCGGCCTTGTCGGCGCCCTCGGCCTGGTCCCTGAACTTCCACATCACGATGTGCTTGATCATCAAAACGCCTCCTCTGGCAAGCGAATACAGGTCGTGTCCCGGGACTCGACCACGCGCAGCCAGGGCTCGATGCGCGGCAGCTCGTAGTGAAAGAAATAGGTGCGGGCGCCATCCACGCCGGCGCGCCGGGTCGCGTCCGCCGAAGCGCGGGCCGCGATCGACAGCTCGAGCCAGATCCAGGCCACGACCACGTGGCCGAAAGCCTGCATGTAGGGCACGGCGTTGGCCAGGGCCTCGCCCGGCAGGCCGCCGGCCCAGGCGGCCTGCGTGGCCGCCTGCAGGCGTGCCAGTGCCGCGGCCAGTGCGTCGGCATGCCCAGCCAGCTCCGGCTCGGCGCGCGCACGTCGGACCGTGGCTTCGATGCGCGCGGCCAGCAGCGCCAGCCCGCGCCCCCCTTCCAGCAGCACCTTGCGCCCCAGCAGGTCCATGGCCTGGATGCCGTGCGTGCCCTCGTGGATCATGTTCAGGCGGTTGTCGCGCCAATACTGCTCAACCGGGAAGTCACGCGTGTAGCCATAGCCGCCGTGCACCTGGATCGCCAGGCTGTTGGCCTCCAGGCAGTTCTCGCTCGGCCAGCTCTTGGCCACCGGCGTCAGCACCTCGAGCAGCAGGCGCGCCTCGTCCGCTGCCTCGGGCGTGCCCGTGCGCTGCTCGTCCACCAGCCGGGCGCAATACAGCAGCAGCGCCAACGCGCCTTCGCAGATGCTTTTTTGCGCCAGCAGCATGCGCCGCACATCGACGTGCTCGATCAGCCGCACCTGGGGCCGCGTCGCGTCCCGGCCGTCCGCACCGACGGGGCGCCCCTGCAGGCGCGTCCTCGCGTAGTCGAGCGCCGCCTCGTAACCGGCCAGGCCCAGCATGGTGGCGGCCATGCCGATGGCGATGCGCGCCTCGTTCATCATGTGGAACATGCATTTCAGGCCCTCGCCCGGCCGACCCACCCGATAGCCGACCGCGCCGGCCCGGCCGTCCACCGGGAAGCGGCCCTCGCCGAAGTTCAGCAGCGTGTTGGTGGTGCCGCGCCAGCCCAGCTTGTGGTTCAGGCCGGCCAGCG
>CAYRHV010000232.1:0-1617 GCA_964424045.1 uncultured Ottowia sp.
TCCCAGGTGTAGATGCCGCTGTCGTGGCCGTCGGAGAAGGTCGGCTGCACGGCGTAGGTGCCGACCGAAGCCAGCGCCGTGACCTGCACCTCGCGCTTGCCCGTCTGCAGCACCTCCTGGCCGGGACCATGGCCCTGGACTTCGGCCGAGGGCGAGTAGACGCGCAGCAGCTCGAACGGCAGGCGGTGCACGCTGCCATCCGGCCAGCTCAGCTCCAGCACGCGTGACTTCGCGTGCAGGACAATGGACTCGGGTGGTGCGGTCGGCGCGTTACTCATGTCGAAAGCGGATCGGGGTTGGTCATGCGGGATGCCCATTGTGCCGCGCGCCCCGCCACCGCGCCCCTGCGGTGGCGGCAAATCCCTGTCGCGACTCCTTATACTGCGCGATCCCGGTCCCGTGCACATCTCGTGAACAGTCCCGCCCTGCAACGCTCCGTGTTCCTGCTGCTGCTCGCGGTGGTGACGCTGGCCTTCCTGTGGGTGATCTCGCCGTTTTTCGGCGCCGTCTTCTGGGCCGTGGTGCTGGCGCTGATGTTCATGCCGCTGCAGCGGCGCCTGCGCGTCCGACTGCGCGGGCGCGACACGCTGGCGGCGCTCGCCACCCTGCTGATCTGCCTGGTGATCGTGCTGGTGCCGCTGGGCTTCGTCGTCGGCGCCATGGTGGACGAAGCGGCCAGCTTCACCCAGCGCGTGCGCTCCGGCGAGCTCGACCTGCCGGCCTACTTCCAGCAGGTCATCGACGCGCTGCCAGCCTGGGTGCACGGCCTGCTGGGCCGCTTCGGCCTGTCCAGCCTGCAGGACGTGGCCACCAAGCTGTCCGCCGCGCTGGCGCAGGGAGGACAGGCGATCACGGCGCATGCGCTGGCGATCGGCCAGAACACCCTGCTGCTGCTGGTGAACCTGGGGATCATGCTCTACCTGCTGTTCTTCTTCCTGCGCGACGGCCGCGAGCTGGCGCTGCAGATCCGGCGCGCGATCCCGATGCAGGACGCGCACACCAGCTACCTGCTGCAGAAGTTCGCCACCGTGGTGCGCGCCACCGTCAAGGGCACGGTGGTGGTGGCGCTGGTGCAGGGCCTGCTGGGCGGCCTGGCGTTTGCCGTGCTCGACATCCGGGGCGCCGTGCTGTGGGGCACGGCGATGGCGGTGCTGTCGCTGATGCCGGCCGTGGGTGCGGCCCTGATCTGGGGGCCGGTGGCGGTCTACCTGGTGGCGACCGGCTCGCTCGGCGCCGGCATCGGCCTGATCGTCTGGGGCGCCGGCGTGATGGGCATGGTCGACAACGTGCTGCGCCCGATCCTGGTGGGCAAGGAGACCAAGCTGCCCGACTTCCTGGTGCTGCTCTCGACCATCGGCGGCATCTCGATCTTCGGCGTCAACGGCTTCGTCATCGGGCCGGCGATCGTGGCCCTGTTCGTGGCCGCCTGGGCGCTGTTCGGCGTGGCTGAACAGGACGTGCCGCCGGCTGCGGAGCCGCCGCCGGCGCCGGATGACGAATGACGGTGCCGCTGCGCGGCAGCCTATGACAAATGAAGGCTCAACTCGCGATCTGTGTTGATCGATCGGAAGTGTGCGGACGAACGGCAGCACTGGATTGGCGCGGCGCCTTTGGCGC
>CAYRHV010000232.1:1717-4279 GCA_964424045.1 uncultured Ottowia sp.
AACAGCACCCGGCAGCGGATCGTGCCCGGGATCTCCGACAGGCTCTTGAGCGCCAGGTCGGACGAGGTCGCGTCCAGATCGATCACCACGTAGCCGATCTCTTCGCTGGTCTGCAGGTGCTGGGCGGCCACGTTGATGTGGTTGTCCGAGAACACGTGGTTAATCGCTGACAGCACGCCCGGCACGTTGCGGTGCACGTGCAGGATGCGGTGCTTGCCCGGGTGCGCCGGCAGCGCCACCTCGGGGAAGTTGACCGACGTGATGGAGCTGCCGTTGTCGCTGTACTTGACCAGCTTCTCGGCGACTTCCAGGCCGATGTTGGCCTGTGCCTCCATGGTCGAGCCCCCGATGTGCGGCGTCAGGATCACGTTGTCCAGGCCGCGCAGCGGCGAGACGAACTCGTCCTTGTTGCTCTTCGGCTCGGTCGGGAACACGTCGATTGCCGCGCCCGCCAGGCGGCCGCTGCGCACGGCCTCGGCCAGCGGGTCGATCTCGACCACGGTGCCGCGCGAGGCATTGATCAGGATCGCGCCCGGCTTCAGTGCAGCGATCTCCTGCGCGCCGATCATCCACTTCGTCGACGGCAGCTGCGGCACGTGCAGGCTGACCACGTCGGACTCGCGCAGCAGCTGCTGCAGGCTGTGCACCTGGTGCGCGTTGCCCAGCGGCAGCTTGCTCACGACGTCATAAAAGATGACGTGCATGCCCAGGGCTTCGGCCAGCACCGAGAGCTGGCTGCCGATGGCGCCGTAGCCGACGATGCCCAGCGTCTTGCCGCGCGCCTCGTGTGAACCGTCGGCACTCTTGAGCCAGCCGCCGCGGTGCGCCGCCGCGTTGCGCGCCGGGATGCCGCGCAGCAGCAGGATCGCCTCGGCCAGCACCAGCTCGGCCACCGAGCGGGTGTTGGAATACGGCGCGTTGAAGACGGCGATGCCGCGCGTGCGCGCCGCCTCGAGATCGATCTGATTCGTGCCGATACAGAACGCGCCGATCGCCACCAGCTTGGGCGCGTGCGCCAGCACCTCGGCCGTGAGCTGCGTGCGCGAGCGAATGCCGACGAAGTGCACGTCGGCCAGCTTCTGTTTCAGCTCCTCGCCTTCCAGCGCCGTGGCCACCGCCTCGATGTTGGTGTAGCCGGCGGCACGCAGCACGTCCTGCGCATGGGGGTGGATGTTCTCGAGCAGCAGGAACCGGATCCTGCTCTTGTCCAGCGAAGTCTTGGGCATGGTGATGGTGCGCTGATGGCGAGGTCTGCGCCGGCGCGGCGGACCACGGCAAGGTCCAGCAGACGGCGCAAAACGTCGTATTGTGCACCGCAACAAGATGACGCGCAGGGTCCTTGGGTGTCTGCACCGCGCCCGGGCCGAGGGCAAAGGGGTAATCCCCGTTGCACAATGGGGCGCGATTGTGAGAAAAGCCCACAGGAGCCGGCACGGTTGCCGGGGCCGCGTCGGGCAGTTTCGCGCCGCGCACGAATTCGACAGATCAAGGAGCAAGCATGCAGTTCAAGCAATGGGCACTCGCCGGCGCCGTCGCGCTGTCCCTGGGCCTGGCCGGGCCCGCCCAGGCCCAGACCGAAATCCAGTGGTGGCATGCCATGAGCGGGCCGCTGGGCGAATGGGTCGGCGACCTGGCCAAGGACTTCAACGCCAGCCAGCAGGACTACAAGGTCGTGCCCACCTACAAGGGCACCTACGGCGAGACGCTGACGGCGGCGATGGCGGCGTTTCGCGCCGGCAACGCGCCCGACATCCTGCAGGTCTACGAGGTCGGCACCGCCACCATGATGGCGGCCAAGGGGGCCGTCAAGCCGGTGGCCGAAGTCATGAAGATGGGCAGCGCCAAATTCGACCCCTCGGCCTACATCCCCGCGGTGGCCGGCTACTACACCGCGCCCAGTGGCGAGATGCTGAGCCTGCCGTTCAACAGCTCGACCACCGTCTTCTACTACAACAAGGACGCCTTCAAGGCCGCCGGACTCGACCCCGAGAAGGCGCCCACGACCTGGCCTGAAGTGGTGCTGGCCGCCGGTTCGCTGAAGGCTGCCGGCCACAAGTGCCCGTTCACCACGAGCTGGATCAGCTGGACCCAGCTGGAGAGCTTTTCCACCTGGCACAACGTGCTGTTCGCCACGCTGAACAACGGCTTCGGCGGCACGGCCACGCGCCTGGCGTTCAATTCGCCATTGCACCTGCGCCACTTCGAGAACCTGGCCAACATGTCCAAGCAGGGACTGTTCGTCTACCACGGGCGCGACAACAAGGCCGACGTCTCGTTCCCGTCCGGGGAGTGCGCGATGATGACCGGCTCCTCGGGCCTGTATGCACGCGTCAGCAAGGAAGCCAAGTTCGCCTACGGCATCTCCACCCTGCCCTACTATCCCGACGTGCCCGGCGCGCCGCAGAACACCATCATCGGCGGCGCCAGCCTGTGGGTGATGGCCGGCAAGAAGAACGATGTCTACAAGGGCGTGGCGGCGTTCTTCCACTATCTGTCGCAGCCCGAGGTGCAGTCGGCCAGCCACAAGCGCACCGGCTACCTGCCGATCACCACGGCCGCCTA
>CAYRHV010000233.1:0-4275 GCA_964424045.1 uncultured Ottowia sp.
CCATGGCACCACGACACGCACGTCGAGTGGTACTTGGTCTGCGCCGAAAAATCGCCATAGTGGTTGACATCCCGCAGCTCGCGCGCCGTGCCGGGAACAAAACGGAGGAGAAACCATGCTGGCTCGACTGCTCGCCCTGATCACCCTGGCCCTCGGCCTGGCTGCCACGCAGCTGCCGGCCTCGGCCGCCATCTGGGACTCGGTGCCCGATGAGCAACTGAAGGCGCTCAACCTGACCCGCGACGCCTCGCCCAAGGAACTGTTCGACGCCCTGTCCACCCGCTACAAGGCCGAATACACCAAGGGCAAGCACGCCCAGTACTGGGAGCCGATCCCGATGGACATGTACCTGGCGCCGACGCTGTTCTACAAGGCACCGGCCGAGCCCGCCATCGAGGCCAAGCGCGAGGACTGCGCAGCCTGCCACACGGCGGTCACGCACGGCTGGGTCAAGTCCTGGGAAAAGAGCGTGCACGCCAACCTGGACCAGATTCGCGCGCTGCCCGATTCCGACGTGCGCGCCTACAAGAAGGAAGTGATCCTCGAGGTTGAGGACAACCTGCGCTCGCAGGGCCTGCTGGCGGCGGACGCGCCGCTGAAGGACGTGCAGTGCATCGACTGCCACATGGGCGTCGGCAAGCAGAGCGGCAACCACGTCACCGACCTGCGCATGCCGGACCGCACCGCCTGCGGCACCTGCCACGTGCGCCAGTTCGCCGAGGCCGAGTCCGAGCGCGACACCCTGGTGTGGCCGCAGAAGCAGTGGGACCAGGGCCATCCCTCGCACACCGTCGACTACATGGCCAACGTCGAGACCGCCACCTGGGCTGCGCTGCAGGAGCGCGAAGTGGCCGCCAGCTGCACCATGTGCCACACCAACCAGCCCAAGTGCGACAACTGCCACACGCGGCATGAGTTCTCCACCGTCGAGGCCCGCAAGCCCGAGGCCTGCGCCACCTGCCACAACGGCGTCGACCACAACGAGTTCGAGCAGTTCATGTTCTCCAAGCACGGCACGGCCTACCAGACCCTGGGCGACCAGTGGAACTGGAACATCCGCCTGGCCGACCAGCTGGGCCACAAGGACGGCCAGACCGGCCCGACCTGCCAGACCTGCCACTTCGAATACAAGGGCCAGTACACGCACAACCTGGTGCGCAAGGTGCGCTGGGGCTTCCTGCCGTTCCAGAACATCGCCGACAACCTGGAGCACCCCTGGTTCCAGGAGCGCAAGGAAGCCTGGGTCGCGACCTGCTCGCAATGCCACTCGCCGCGCTTTGCCGAGACCTATCTGACGATGTCCGACAACGGCATCAAGGACGGCATCAAGCTGGTCGAGGACACGCGCAAGGTGGTGCAGAAGCTCTACGACGACCAGCTGCTGGTGGGCCAGAAGACGAACCGCCCGGCGCTGCCGGCACCCGAGCAGGACGAGCCCGGTGGCTTCTTCTCGCTGTTCTTCGCCGGCGCCAACCAGACCACCACGGTGGATCGCACCTTTGCCGAGATGTGGGAGCAGCACGTGGCGCGCTACATGAAGGGCCTGCAGCACGTGAACCCGGGCGGCTGGACCTACTCGCACGGCTGGAGCGACCTGATCAAGGACCAGGCCATCATCAACGAGCAGGACACCCTGCTGCGCGAGAAGGCCGCGCTCGAGCAGCGCCTGCAGAAGCTCGAGGGCGCCAAGCCCGCGCCGCGCAAGACCTCGTCCTACAGCAATGACCGGCAGCCGGTGCTGGCCAGCCTGGCCGACGACCCGCTGCTGGCCGGCGGTGGCCTGGCGGTGCTGGGTGGCGGCCTGCTGATCGGCGGCCTGGTCGGACGCCGCAAGAGCGCCGGCGGATCGGGCACAGGCGCCGGCCGGGAGTCCGACTGAACACGCGCACGATGCACAGCACCATGGGTCCACAAGCAGCAAGGCGCCCATGGCGCCGGGGCCTGAGCCTGGCCGCCGTCCTCGGCGGCCTGGTTCTGCTTGGCATGGCCGGCGGCCTGCTGGCCCGGCACTGGAGCGCGCCGCCGGTCTACCGCTACGTGATGGGCGAGCCGGTGGCCACGGGCGCCCTGGCCGCCGTCCAGCCGGCGCTGACGGTGCGCCACGCCACCGTGGTGTCGGACGACAGCGCACTGCCGCTGGCCGAGCTGCAGGTGGCCGAGTCCACCGCCGGCCCGGTGCTGCTGGACTGGCGCGCCCGCGTCGACGACCCGTTCCTGACGCTGACGGTGCCGCCGGCGGACGTCACGGCCCTGGCCGAGGTGCTGCAGCGCCACGTGCCGCCCGAGCGCACCGTGCTGGCCTGGTGGGACAGCTCGCGCCAGTTCGGCCTGCTGGCGAAGGTGAACGCCGCCTTCGACCAGCACCTGGGCACGCCGCTGTTCGTGCCGGCGCGCTGGCGCGCCAGCCGCGCCAGCGTCGAGGCCATCGAGCAGGCGTTCTGGCGCGGGGGCAACGAAGGCGGCACGCTGGCCAGCGAGCAGGAGCGCTTCCAGCAGTTCGCCGACGCCCTGCTGGCACCGGAGCAGGAAGGCATGCGCCGGCTGCAGGCCCTGGCTGGCGGCCAGACCGCGGTGCTGGTGCTGCACCTGCGCGACATCATCCTGCTCGGCCAGATGGCGCCCGAGCGGCTGGGCGTCGCATTCCAGGACTTCGGCGCCACCGGCGACGTGCACGGCATGGTGCGCGGGGTGCACGCCTGGCTCGAGAAGAACGGCTATTCGGCCTACGGCGTGCTGCAGGGCCGGGACATGCCGGTGCGCGCGGTCGCGCTCACCGACGAGGCCTCGGGCCGCACGCTGGCGGCGCGCCTGCTGCCCTTCATGGGCAATGAGCAGAGCGACGTCGCCGGCGCCACCCTGGTCTACCAGGTGGGCGGTTTCTCGGTGTTCGAGATCGCGCCGGCCGACGTGACGGCGGCCGCACCCGCGGCGGAGCACAAGCCGTGAGCGAGGCCCTGTCCGTGCCGCGCGGCGGCATCAACTGGTTCCGCTATGCGGCGCCGCTGCGCTTCTACCCGCTGGCCGGCAGGGCCATGCCCTGGCTGTTCGGGCTGGCGGCCGTGCTGGGGGTTGCCGGACTGGCGATCGGCCTGTGGCTGGCGCCCACCGACGCGCAGCAGGGCGATGCCTACCGCATCATCTTCATCCACGTGCCGGCGGCCTGGATGTCCATGATCATCTACCTGGCGCTGGCGCTGTGGGCCGGCATCGGCCTGGTGTTCAATGCGCGCCTGGCCTCCATGCTGGCCTGCGCGCTGGCGCCCACCGGCGCGCTCATGACCTTCATCGCACTCTGGACCGGCGCCCTGTGGGGCAAGCCGACCTGGGGCACCTGGTGGGTCTGGGACGCGCGCCTGACCTCGGAGCTGCTGCTGCTGTTCCTCTACCTCGGCTTCCTGTCGCTGCACGCCGCCATCGACGACGAGCGCCGCGCCGACCGGGCCACCGCGGTGCTGGCGCTGGTGGGCGTGGTGAACGTGCCGATCATCTATTTTTCCGTGCGCTGGTGGAACACCCTGCACCAGGGCGCCTCGATCAGTCCGGGCAGCGCACCCAGCATCGCCACCCCGATGCTGGCCGGCCTGCTGGTGATGACCCTGGCCGCCTGGTGCTACTGCATCGCGGTGGCGCTGCTGCGCGTGCGCGTGATCATTCTCGAGCGCGAGCGCCACACGGCCTGGGCGCGCGCGGTACTGGAGGCGCGATGATGGGCTGGTCGAACTGGCAGGGCTGGTCGGACTTCGTCCAGATGGGCGGCTACGGGCTCTACGTCTGGGGCTCGCTCGGCGTGACGGCGCTGGTGCTGGCGCTGGAGCTGGGCCAGCTGCGCACGCGCCGGCGGCGCCTGCGCGACAGCCTGGACGCCGGAGGGGCGCCATGAAAACCCGCACCAAGCGCGGCCTGATCGTGCTCGGCGGCCTGGCCACCCTGGGCGTTGCCAGCGCCCTGGTGCTGAACGCCTTCCAGGACAACCTGGTGTTCTTCTTCAGCCCGACGCAGGTGGCAGCGCACGAGGCCCCACGGGACCGCGCCTTCCGCCTCGGCGGCCTGGTCGAGGAAGGCAGCGTCCAGCGTGCCAGCGACAGCCTGCTGGTGCAGTTCGTCGTCACCGACGGGGCCCGGAGCATCCCGGTCAGCTACAGCGGCCTGCTGCCCGACATGTTCCGCGAGGGCAAGGGCGTGGTGGCGCAGGGGCGGCTGGACGCGCACGGCCGCTTCCACGCCGACCAGGTGCTGGCCAAGCACGACGAGAACTACACCCCGCGCGAGGTCGAG
>CAYRHV010000234.1:0-4268 GCA_964424045.1 uncultured Ottowia sp.
GCATCCTGGCGCTGTTCAGCGCGCTGCTCATCACCTCGCTGTCGATCGCGCGCGAACGCGAACTGGGCACCTTCGACCAGTTGTTGGTCTCGCCCACCTCAACCCCGGAAATCATCATTTCCAAATCACTGCCGGCACTGGCCATTGGCACGCTACTGGGCCTGTTCATGATCGGCGCGGGCGTGTTCTTGTTCAGCATCCCGTTCACCGGTTCGTTCGCATTGCTGCTCGCCAGCCTGGTGCTGTTCATCCTGTCGGTGGTCGGCATCGGCCTGATGATTTCCGCAGTCAGCATGACCCAGCAGCAGGCCATTCTGGGGGCGTTCGCCATTGGTGTGCCGGCGGTGCTGATGTCCGGCTTTGCGACGCCGGTGGAAAACATGCCCGTCGTCCTGCAATGGCTGGCGCAGGCCATTCCGCTGACCCATTTCCTGATCATCGTCGAGGGCAGCTTCCTCAAGGCCATGCCGCCCGGCGACATCCTAGCCAGCCTGTGGCCGCTGGCGGTCATCGCACTGGCCACGCTGACCATGGCCACCGTATTCGTCCGAGGACGCCTGCAATGAAGCCCAAGACTCGTATTCCCTTCCATCGTGCAACCGCCACAGGAACGGCCCCTGGGCGCATGCGCCCGCTCGCGCTCGCGCTGTCCTGTGTGCTGCTGACCGCCTGCGCGGCCGTAGGCCCCGACTACCGCGAGCCGCCGCCGGTCGATGTCGGCAGCGGTTGGACCTTGCCGTTGGCCAATGAGTCTCAGTCCGCAGACTTGAGTCATTGGTGGACTGCGCTGGACGACCCTATTCTCGATCGACTGATGGCTACAGCGTTGACACAGAACCTGGATCTGCGTCAGGCCGCAGCACGCATCGATGAGGCGCGCGCCCTGCGCGACCGTGTGGCCGGAGAGGCATCGCCGACCGTTGGTGCCGGCGCGAGCATCAACCGCCGCCGCCAGAGCGAGAACGGCCCCTTACCCATCGGTTCCATGCCCGGCGTGGATGCCACGCAAACGATTTATGACGCAGGATTCGACGCGGCCTGGGAGCTGGATCTGTTTGGCGCCAAGCGGCGTGCCCTGGAGGGTGCCAGTGCCCGCCTGCAGGCGACCGAGGCCGAAGCTCAGGGCATTCGCATGCGCATCGCGGCCGAGGTCGCACGCACCTGGTTCAGCGCCGTCGGCGCCCGCTACGAGTTGCACGCACAACAGGCCACGCTGGACACATTGCTGCAAACCTTCGAACTGGTGCGCCTGCGCCATGCGCTGGGCGACGCGTCGGCTGCCGACGTGGAGGCGGCATACGCCCAATGGGCTGCGGTCAACGCACTCTTGCCGGACATCCAGGCGCGCCAGCGTGCCGCAGTGCTCAGCCTGGGTGTGCTGCTGGGCGCCCCACCGGAGCGGGAGCTGGCCCTGCTGGACGGCCCCCTGACGCCGAGCACGCTGCTGGTGCTGCCGGTGGGCGAGCGCGCCGACATCCTGCGCCGACGTCCCGATGTGCTGGCAGCGGAACGGCGCCTGGCCGCAAGTTCAGCCGACATCGGCGTGGCCACGGCCGAGCTGTTCCCCAAGCTCTCCATCGGTATCGGTGGCGGGTTCCAGGCGCTCAGTACTGGCGATTGGTTCGATGCATCCAGCTCGCGTTTTTCCATCCTGCCACTGATTTCCTGGCGCCTGTTCGACGGCGGCCGCGTGCGTGCCGAGATTCGGGCGCGCGAGGCGGGCCAGCAGCAGGCGGCGCTGGCCTACGAGCAGGCCGTGCTGGCGGCGTTGGGCGACGCCGAGCGCGCACTGGGCGACTACCACGGCGGCCTGGACACGCTGGAGCGCCGCGGCATGGCGCTGGATGCCGCGCGCACCAGTTACGGCCACGCCAGGACACGCTACGCGGCGGGCGACATCGCATTGGTCGAACTGCTGGCCGCACAGCGCAGCCTGCATGAGGCTGAAACTGCAGCTGCTCGGGCACACACCAACGCTGCCGTGCAATTGGTAGCGCTGTACAAGGCGCTGGGTGGTGGTTGGGACGTATCCACTGCGGCATTCACCACGACCAATCCGCCCCAGAGCGCTGCCACCCTCGCGCCCCTTGCGAGTCGTGCTGACATGCCCCCAAGGGCCAGCGCCATGGAGCGAATTGCAAGCGACACCACAACCCACTGAGTTCTCTGTTTCATCAGCAACCGGCCGTGCCGAAGGAGTCCAATCATGACTACCACCGCTTTTTTCATCCCGCCCGTAAACCTGATGGGTGCCGGCAGCCTGGATGATGCTGTCCAGGCCATCCGCTCGTATGGTTTCAAGAAAGCCCTGGTCGTGACCGACGCGCCCCTGGTGGGCCTGGGTGTCGCCCGGAAAATCTGCGACCTGCTTGCCGCGCAAGGCGTGCGGAGCGTGGTTTTTGACGGTGTGCAGCCCAACCCCACAACGCAGAACGTGACCGACGGCCTGCGCCTGTTGCAGGACAACGCCTGCGACTTCGTCATCTCGCTGGGCGGCGGCTCACCGCACGACTGCGCCAAGGGGATTGCGCTGGTCGCGGCCAACGGCGGCAGCATTCAGGACTATGAGGGGCTGGATCAGTCGGCCAAGCCGCAGCTGCCGCTGGTGGCCATCAACACCACGGCGGGCACGGCCAGCGAGATGACGCGCTTTTGCATCATCACCGACGAGTCGCGCCACGTGAAGATGGCCATCGTCGACAAGCACACGACGCCGATTCTGTCGGTCAACGACCCCGAGCTGATGCTGCTCAAGCCCGCCGGCCTGACCGCGGCCACAGGCATGGATGCGCTCACCCACGCGGTCGAGGCCTATGTCTCGACGATTGCGACGCCGATCACCGATGCCTGCGCGCTGAAGGCGGTGGAGTTGATCGGCCAGTGGCTGCGCACCGCAGTGGCCGACGGCCAGAACATCGAGGCGCGCGAGCAGATGGCCTATGCGCAGTTTCTTGCCGGCATGGCCTTCAACAACGCATCGCTGGGCTACGTACATGCGATGGCGCACCAGCTGGGCGGCTTCTACGACCTGCCGCACGGCGTGTGCAACGCGGTGCTGCTGCCGCACGTGCAGGCCTACAACAAGCAGGTGGCCGCAGGGCGCCTGGGCGACATCGCCCGCGCGATGGGAGAGAACGTCGACGGCCTGGACGACGATGCCGCCGCCGAGCGCTGCCTGGCGGCGATCCGCAAGCTGTCGGCCGACATCGGCATTCCGAGTGGACTGACGCAGCTGGGCGTGCAGGCCAAGGACTTCCCCACGCTGACCGCCAACGCGCTGAAGGACGCGTGCGGGGCGACCAACCCCGTTCAGGCGTCGCCCGAGGACATCACGGCAATTTTTGCGGCAGCGATGTAGCCATTCAGCGCACTGATTTCAACCCGTTTTATCCACCAATCCAAGGAGTGCCACCATGCAAACGAACGTAGGAAGCCTCGATCGCATTGCGCGCATCGTCATCGGACTGATCCTGCTCAGTCTCCCGCTGTGGCTGGACTCAGCCTGGCGCTGGTTGGGGCTCGTTGGAATCATGCCCTTCATCACGGGTTTGTCTGGTCGCTGCCCAGGCTATCGCCTGCTTGGCCGAAGCACCTGCCCAGTGCAAAACAAAAAGCCGGAGTGAACGTCCCATGAAGTTGAATTTTCTGGGTGCGGCGCGCGAAGTCACCGGATCGTGCTCTCTGGTGGAAGCGGTCAACATACGCTTTCTGGTGGATTGCGGCATGGTTCAAGGTGGGCGTACGGCGGCAGCGCGCAACCATGACCCGTTCCCGTTCGATCCGGCGTCCATCGATTTCGTACTTCTGACCCATGCCCACATCGACCACAGCGGGCTATTGCCCAAGCTCACGCGCGCAGGATTCAAGGGGCCCATCTACGCGACGCCAGCTACGGTCGATTTGCTCGGGGTGATGCTGCCCGACAGCGCCCACATCCAGGAAAGCGATGCGCGGCGGGATGCCAAGCGATTCAAAGACAAACCCGTGCTGCCGCCCCTGTATACCCTGCGGGATGCACACGAATGCCTGCAGCAGGTGCGAGGCATCGAGTATGACCGGGAGTTCGCTCCCCGCGTCGGAGTTCGCGCTCGTTTTCGTGATGCCGGACATATCCTCGGATCGGCCATCGTGGAGGTCTGGGTCACCGAGTACGGCTACCCCACGAAGATCGTGTTCAGTGGCGACCTGGGCCAACCGGGACGCCCGATCCTGCGCGACCCGACACCCATCGAGGATGCCGATATCCTCGTCATCGAGTCCACCTACGG
>CAYRHV010000235.1:0-4263 GCA_964424045.1 uncultured Ottowia sp.
GCAGACCGCCGCAGGCAGGGATGCGCAGCGCGCGAGGGGCTTGTTCAGCGTTGCCTAAGGGCGACCGGATTGGCCGCGGGCCGGTGCAGGCAGAATCGAGGGCACCCTGCCCCCGCCGCCTGCATGAACCCCGCACCTGACCCACCCGCTGCCGACACCGCGCCGGAATCCATGGCCACGCCGCCCCTGCTCCGGCGCATGGCCTGCTGGCTCTACGAAGGCATGCTGATGTTCGGCGTCGTGTTCATCGCCGGCTACCTGTTCGGCACCCTGACACAGACGCGAAACGCGCTGGACAACCGCCACGGGCTGCAGCTCTTCGTGTTCCTGGTCTGCGGCATCTACTTCGTCTGGTTCTGGCACAAGGGCCAGACCCTGGCCATGAAGACCTGGCACATCCGCGTTGTCGACCGCGCCGGTCGCCCGCTCACGCAGGCGCGCGCCCTGCTGCGCTATCTGCTGGCCTGGGTCTGGTTCGTGCCGCCCCTGGCCGTGCTGGCCCCGCTGGAGCTGCCGGCCGGCCCGATCGCCCTGGTGCTGATCGGCTGGGTCCTGGCCTGGGCCCTGCTGAGCCGCCTGCGACGCGACCACCAGTTCTGGCACGACGCCTGGGCCGGCACGCGCCTCGTCGACGTGCGCCCGCCGCGCCAGCCCGGGAGCCGTCCGTGAACGCGAACGATTCGCGGGACGCACCTGCGCCCGACACGGCAGGCAAGCAGGCGACGATCGCCCGCCTGGGTCCGGCCTGGCGGCACTCCCTCGCCGGCCTGCGCGCCGCCTGGGGCGAAGCGGCCTTTCGCCAGGAGACCGTGATCGCCGCGGTGCTGCTGCCGCTGGCGTTCTGGGTTGGCCGCGACTGGCTGGAAACCGCCCTGCTGTGCGCCACCGTGTTCGGGGTGCTGATCACCGAGTTGCTCAACAGCGCCGTCGAGGCGGCGATCGATCGCATCGGGCTCGAGCGGCACCCGCTGTCCAAACGCGCCAAGGACCTGGGTTCGGCGGCCGTGTTGCTCAGCCTGCTGCTGACCGGCGGTGTCTGGCTGGCGGCGTTCTGGCAGCGCCTGGCCGGCTGAAGGGCGAGAATGGCGCGATTTGCCGCCGCGCCGACCTGCCGGCTGCCACCCCACCCGCCTGCCGACCGAACATGACCAGGAACCCGACCGAATCCCCGAGCTTTTCCATCTGCGTCTACTGCGGCTCGCGGCCCGGCGCCAACGGTGCCTTTGCCGAGGTCGCGCGCCAGGTCGGGACCTGGATCGGCCGGCACGGTGGCCAGTTGGTCTATGGCGGCGGCCGCAGCGGCCTGATGGGCCATGTCGCGGATGCCGCGCTGGCGGCCGGCGCCCAGGTGATCGGCGTCATCCCGCAGGCACTGGTCGAGCGCGAGCAGGCGCACCACGGCTGCACCCGGTTGCTGGTGGTGCAGACCATGCACGAACGCAAGCGCCTGATGGCCGAGCACGCCGACGCTTTCCTGGCCCTGCCGGGCGGCATCGGCACCTTCGAGGAGTTCTTCGAGACCTGGACCTGGCGCCAGCTCGGCTACCACGACAAGCCGGTCGGCCTGCTCAACCAGGCCGGCTACTACGACCCCATGCTGGGCTTTCTGCAGCGCAGCGTCGACGCCGGCTTCATGGGCCAGACGCAGATGGACATGGTGACCACCCACAGCGAACCCCAGCCGTTGCTGGAGGCGCTGGTGCATGCCGCCGGCTTTCCGGCGCCGATGCGGCTGGAAGGGATATAGAGCACCCCCCTGAGTCGCTGACGCGACTTCCCCCCGCTCTCGCTCCGCTGCGCTACGCCGGCAGGGGGACAACGCCAGTGGCCAGGGAGACCCCGGCCACGGCGTTCACTGGGCTTTGGCCTGCTCCGCGGCCGTTTCCACCCGCTCCCCCTGGGCGCCGGTGAACGCGCCCATCGCCAGAGACGATCGCTCTTCGGCCCGTCCAGGCCTGCGCAGGCAGGCCCGGAGCTGCGAGCGCTTGCCTTCGGAATCCGGAGCCGACCTTCAGGAATCGGGCAGGAACAGCTGCTGCACGTCGCTCAGGAAGTCGAAGCCGCGCGGCGTGGGCTGCACCCAGCCGTCCTGGCGCTCGATCCAGCCCTGTTGCGCGGCACGTTCCAGTGCCGCGGCGACGCGGTCCACGCCCAGACCGGTGCGCGCGCTGAAGTCCTGCAGGCTGAAACCCTCGCGCAGGCGCAGGGCATTCAGCATGAACTCGAATGGCAGGTCCGTGACGGCCACCTCGTGCGCCTCGGCCACGGCGTCACCGGCCAGCGCTCGCTCCATATAGGTTGCGGGCTGGCGGTAGCGGGCCTGGCGCAGCACGCGGTGTGCAAAGCTGAGCTTGCCGTGCGCGCCGGCACCGATGCCCAGGTAGTCGCCGAACTGCCAGTAGTTCAGGTTGTGCGCGCAGCGGTGGCCGGAGCGGGCGTAGGCCGAGACCTCGTAGCGCTCCAGGCCGGCCTGCGCCGTCAGCTCGGTCAGGCGGTCCAGCATGGCCCAGGCCGTGTCCTCCTGCGGCAGCCGCGGTGGGTGCCGGGCGAACACCGTGTTCGGCTCGATCGTCAGCTGGTAGATCGACAGGTGCGGCGGCGCGAAGCCCAGCGCCGTGCGCACGTCCTGCTCCAGCTCGGCCAGGCCCTGGCCCGGCAGGGCATACATCAGGTCCAGGTTGAAGGTCTCGAAGCTGCGCGCCGCCTCCTCCAGCGCCGCGCGTGCCTGGGCGCCGTCGTGCACGCGTCCCAGCGCCTTCAGCTGCCGGTCGTCGAAGCTCTGCACGCCGACCGACAGCCGCGTCACGCCGGCGGCCCGGAAGGCGGCAAAGCGCGCGCGCTCGAAGGTGCCCGGGTTCGCCTCCAGCGTGACCTCGCAGCCGGCCGCCAGCGGAAGCCGGGCGCGAATGCCGGCCAGCAGGCGCTCGATCGTCTCCGGCGCGAACAGGCTGGGCGTGCCGCCGCCGACGAACACGCTGGTCACAGGGCGCCCCCAGACCAGCGGCAGGCTGGTCTCCAGGTCGGCCAGCAGGGCCTCGGCGTAGCGCTGCTCCTGCGCGCCGGCATCGACATCGGCACGCAGCGCGTGCGAATTGAAGTCGCAGTAGGGGCACTTCTTCAGGCACCATGGAATGTGCACGTAGAGCGCCAGCGGCGGCAGCGCCGGCAGGCTGATCGGCCCGTCGCCCATCAGCGCGACGACGTCGGCGGCGGGATTCACAGCCAGCGCTCGCGGATCAGCGTCGCCATGGCGGCGGCGGCACGGCCGCGGTGGCTGTGGGCGTTCTTCACCTCGGGCGGCAGCTCGGCAAAAGTCTTGCCGAAGGCCGGAATGAACATCACCGGATCGAAGCCGAAGCCGTGCACGCCGCGCGGCGCGCGCGTGATCTCGCCCACCACGCGCCCGACCGCGATCAGGGGCTCGGGATCATCCGGCGCGCGCAGCGCCACCAGGGTGCTCACCAGGGCGGCGCGGCGCTGCGCCACGTCTTCCATCTGCTCCAGCAGCGCGCGCACATTGTGGTCGTCACCCTTGGGATAGCCGAAGCGCGTGGCGTAGAACGCCGTGTCCACGCCCGGCTGGCCACCGAAGGCATCGACGCACAGGCCGGCATCGTCGGCCAGGGCCGGCAGGCCGGAGGCCGCGGCGGCGTGGCGCGCCTTGGCCAGCGCGTTCTCGACGAAGGTGCGAAACGGCTCCTCGGCCTCGCCGATGCCGAGCTCGGACTGCGGCACCAGGGTCACCGGCAGGTCGGCGAACAGGGCCTGCAGCTCGGCCAGCTTGCCCGGGTTGTGCGAGGCGAGGACGATCTTCATGGGCCACCGCGGGGCCGGGCGTGCCCGGCGCCTGGCATCGTCAATCGGCAAGCGCCGCGCGCTGCAGGGCGACCAGTTCGCCGATGCCCTGCTGTGCCAGGTCGAGCAGGCGCTCCATCTCGGCACGCGCGAAGGACGCGCCCTCGGCCGTGCCCTGGACCTCGACGAAGTGGCCGCCCGCGGTCATGACCACGTTCATGTCGGTGTCGCAGGCCGAGTCCTCGCCGTAGTCCAGATCCAGCAGCGGCACCCCGTCCACGATGCCGACCGACACCGCCGCCACCGGCTGCCGGATCGGCGACTGCGCGATCTTCTGCTGCGCCAGCAGCCAGCTGACCGCATCCTGGGCGGCGACAAAGGCGCCGGTGATGCTGGCGGTGCGCGTGCCGCCATCGGCCTGGATCACGTCGCAGTCCAGCTGCAGCGTGCGCTCGCCCAGCTTTTCCA
>CAYRHV010000236.1:0-4234 GCA_964424045.1 uncultured Ottowia sp.
GCCTTCAGTCGTTCACCAGCACCAGCTTGCCCTGCACCTGGCGCGCCGCCATGCGGGCATAGGCGGCCTTGAGCTCGCGCATCGGCAGCTGGCCGTCGATTGGCGGCTTGATCCGGCCCTGGGCGTACCAGCCGGCCAACTCCTGCATCATGGCCGCATTGGCTTGGGGCTCGCGACGCGCGAAGTCGCCCCAGAACACGCCGACGATGCTGGCGCCCTTGACCAGGGCCAGGTTGATCCGAATGCTCGGGATGTCGCCGGCGGCAAAGCCGATCACCAGGTGCCGCCCACGCCAGGCGATGGAGCGGAACGCCGGCTCGGTGAACGGGCCGCCCACCGGGTCGTAGATCACGTCGGGACCCTTGCCATCCGTGAGCGCCTTCAGGCGCTCGCGCAGGTCTTGGGTGGCGTAGTTGATGGTCTCGTCGGCCCCGTGGGACTGGCAGAAGGCGCATTTCTCGTCGGTCGAGGCGGCGGCGATGACGCGCGCGCCGGCGATCTTCGCGATCTGGATCGCGGCCGTGCCGACGCCGCCGGCGGCGCCCAGCACCAGCACGGTCTCGCCGGCCTTGAGCCGGCCGCGATCGAGCAGGGCGTGGTGGCTGGTGGCGTAGATCATGATGAAGGCGGCGGCATCGACGGGCGCGAAGCCCGACGGCAGCGGCATGCACAGCTTGGCCGGCGCCAGCGCGTGCGTGGCAAAGCCGCCAGTACCCGACAGGCAGGCCACCGCCTGGCCGACCGCGAGCCCGCTCACGCCTTCGCCCAGCGCCTCGACCACGCCGGCGTATTCCGAGCCCGGCACGAACGGCAGCTCGGGCTTGATCTGGTACTTGTCCTGCACGATCAGCAGGTCCGGGAAGTTCAGGCTCGCGGCCTGGATGCGGATGCGCACTTCACCCTTTCCGGGCTCGGGCGTGGGCAGTTCCTTCCAGGCCAGGGCATCGACCCCCACCGGGTTCTCACACAGCCAGGCGTGCATGCGGGCAGTTCCTTGAGTGGTGTTTTGGAGACGGATTCTGGGGTTCGATGATAGAAGCGGGTGGCGGCGCGCCGGGTCGCTGGGGCGACCGCTGTATCGATTCGCGTCAGCACCTACAATCCGTTTCAAATTGGCCATGAAGATCCTGCTTTCCAACGACGACGGCTTCCAGGCGCCGGGCATCGTGGCCCTGCATGCGGCGCTGTCCGCCTTTGCGTCGGTGGAGGTGATCGCGCCGGAGCTCAACAACAGCGCCAAGTCGAACGCCCTGACGCTGCACGCGCCGCTCTACGTGCAGCGCGCGGCCAACGGCTTTCGCTACGTCAACGGCACGCCGGCCGACTGCGTGCACATCGCGCTCACCGGCCTGCTGGAGGAGCCGCCCGATCTGGTGGTGGCGGGCATCAACAACGGCGCCAACATGGGCGACGACACCGTGTATTCCGGCACCGTCGGCGCCGCCATGGAGGGCTATCTGTTCGGCATCCCGGCGATTGCCTTTTCCCAGGTCGAGAAGGGCTGGGCGCACCTGGATGCCGCGGCCCAGGCGGCCGCGGATCTGGTGCGGCGCATTGGCAGCTCGACGCTGGACGGGCGCAAGGCGCCCTGGCTGCTGAACGTGAACATTCCGAATCGGCCGCTGGACCAGCTCAAGCCGCCCAAGGTGTGCCGGCTCGGACGGCGCCACGCGGCGCAGAAGGCCATCACCATGACCGATCCGCGCGGCGAGACCATGTACTGGATCGGCGGCGCCGGCAGCGTGCTGGACGCCGGCGAGGGCACGGATTTCCACGCCACCGAGCTGGGCCACCTGGCCGTGACGCCGCTGTCGATCGACCTGACGGACCACCACGCCCTGGCCTACTGGGCACAGGGCCTGTCGCACATGTTCGCGGGAGCGCGGGGCCGATGAGCGGATCACCCCAGCGCCCCGGCTTTCCGGCACGCATCGACCTTGGCGCCGGCCCGCGGCCCGCGGCCGCGCCCGCGTCGCGGCCCGCTGCCCGGGCGCCGGTCGCGGCGCAGCCGATGTCGCCCGGTCCGCCCCCGGCGCGCGATCCGGTGCCGGCTCGGGCCCGCATGGTGCAGCAGCTGCGCGCCGAAGGCATCCAGGACGCCGAGGTGCTGCGGGCCATGGGCAGCGTCGATCGGCATCGCTTCGTCGACAGCGCCTTGGTGCCGCAGGCGTACGAGGACACGGCGCTCCCCATCGGCCTGGGTCAGACCATCTCCAAGCCCAGCGTGGTGGCGCGCATGGTCGAGCTGCTGGTGCAGGGCGGGCTGCGCGGGCCGGATGGCCGCCTTGGCCGGGTGCTGGACATCGGTACCGGCTGCGGCTACCAGGCGCTGGTGCTGGCGCAGCTGGCCAGCGAGGTCTACAGCATCGAGCGACTGCGCCAGCTGCACGAGCGGGCGCGAGGGAACCTGCGGCCGTTTCGGGTGCCCAATGTGCACCTGATCCTGGGAGACGGCATGGAAGGCTTTGCCCGTGGCGCACCGTATGCGGCCATCATCTCGGCCGCTGGCGGCGAGGCCGTGCCCGAGGCCTGGATCGATCAGCTGGCCTGGGGTGGGCGTATCGTGGCGCCGATCGTGCAGGCCGGAGGCGGTGGCAGCCAGGCCCTGATGGTCCTGGACAAGACGCGCCAGGGCATCCGGCAGTCGGTGCTCGAGGCGGTTCACTTCGTGCCCCTAAAATCGGGCCTTGCCTAGAACAGAAATGCGAAATCGGGTTGTTGGTATGGAGTTGATGGGTCGCAAGACTTGGATCGGGCTGGCCTTGGTGGTCGGCATGCTGGCGGGCTGTGCCTCGCCTTCGGTGACGCGGGCGCCGGTGGAGGACCGCAATATCGATTCGACTGCCGTCGTCACCGTCGATCCCAGCACCCTGCCGGGCTACGAGAACGCCGGCAAGCCGGGCTATTACACGGTACGGCCCGGGGACACCATCATGCGCATCGCGACCGAGGTGAACCACCCCTGGCGCGACATCGCGGCCTGGAACAACCTCGAGAACCCGAACGTGATCGAGGTCGGGCAGGTCTTGCGCGTGGTGCCGCCCGCGGCATCCAGCGCCGCGGCCACCACACCCCTGACCGCGGGCCCTGATGCCACGCGCAGCCCGGCTCCGGCCAGCGGCGCCAGCAAGCCGGCGGTTCCGGTGGCGACGCAGACCACGTCCGGCGTCGTCAGCCCGGCGCCAGCGGCGCCAGCGCCGTCCCGGCCGCCGCCATCGGCGGGCGCGGACGACGTCAAGTTCATCTGGCCCGCCAAGGGCACGGTGGTTGCCGGCTTCAATGAGGCCACGAACAAGGGTCTGGGCATCGCCGGCAAGGCCGGCGACCCGGTGCTGGCGGCGGCCGACGGGCGCGTGGTGTATGCCGGGGCCGGTCTGCGCGGCTATGGCAACCTGGTCATCCTCAAGCACAACAACACCTTCCTGACCGCCTACGCGCACAACCAGAAGCTGCTGGTCAAGGAGGATCAGAACATCAAGCAGGGACAGAAGATCGCCGAGATGGGCTCCACCGACGCCGATCGCGTGAAGCTGCATTTCGAGATCCGTCGCTCCGGCAAGCCGGTCGATCCGGCGCGTTACTTGCCGGCGCGGTAACAGGAGCGCGCCTGCCGGCGGGTCGCCAGGAATCTCTGGAAGCCCTGGCACGGGTGTCGTGCCACCCGGGGGCCGGGTGGGCCAACATGCCGTCGTTGCACCGCTTGAGCCGGGGGTTCCACGAGTCAGGTCATGAACGCCGATTCCAGCAAGACAGCTGCCTTGCCGCCGGACTGGCTGCAGATCGAGTCGATGGACCTGGACGCCCAGGGCGTCGCGCACCGGACCGACGGCAAGGTGGTGTTCGTCGACGGGGCGCTGCCGGGCGAGACGGTGAGCGCCACGGTCCATCGGCGCAAGAACAACTGGGAAGCGGCGACCCTGACCGAGCTGCATCGCGAGAGCAGCCTGCGCGTGACGCCGCGCTGCCCGCACTTCGGCCTGCACCCAGGCGCCTGCGGCGGCTGCAAGATGCAGCACCTGGACGCCGGCGCCCAGGTGGCGATCAAGCAGCGCGCGCTCGAAGACCAGCTCTGGCACCTGGGCAAGGTGCGGCCACAGCAGATCCTGCGTCCGATCGAGGGACCGTCCTGGGGCTACCGCTGGCGCGCTCGCCTGTCGCTGCGCCACGTGGTCAGGAAGGGCGAGGTGCTGGTCGGCTTTCACGAGCGCAAGAGCCGCTACGTCGCCGACATGCG
>CAYRHV010000237.1:0-4223 GCA_964424045.1 uncultured Ottowia sp.
GTGGCCATGGCGACGATCATCATGACAATGGCCGAAGTGCTCATGGTGTCCCGCTCCTTTCGAAATGCCTGCCTGCGCGCCACGCGCGCGTGAAACCGGGCTTCATGCCACGTCCGATCCGGCGCGGTCGCCCGCCGAGCCCGGACGCCAGGGCAGCCTGGACAGCAGCCAGGCCAGCACCACCAGGCCGATGGCCATGCCCCAGCCGAAGACGCCGACGAACCAGTCCGGCATGCCGCCGTAGCCCTCGGACAGCCGCTCGCTGATGGAATCGATCAGGGTGTGGCCCAGGACCACGGGCGTCACGCCACCCACCAGCAGCTGCCACTTGCGCCCGACCTTGAACGACGAGACGCTGTTCAGGTGGTCACGCAGCATGGGCAGCGAACCGAGGCCGACACCGAGCCAGATCAGGATCACCAGCGACACGGCGACGATGCCGAAGCTGTTGACGAAGGCATCGACGACGTCGAGCAGGTTCAGGCCGGTGGTGGTGGCAAACAGCGCGATCGAGATCACGGCACACGGGATGCCGGTCAGCAGCGTGGCGGCAACCCGGCCCACGCCGAGCTTGTCGGTGACGGCGGCGATCACGACCTCGACGATGCTGACCATCGAGGTGAAGCCGGCAAACACCAGCGAGGCAAAGAACAGCAGACCCAGCAGGGTGCCGAACGGCGCCTGCGAGATGATGGCCGGAAAGCCGATGAACGCCAGCCCCACACCCGAGGTCGCGACCTCGTTGACCGGCTGGCCGGTCTGCACGGCCATGAAGCCGAGCGCGGCGAACACGCCGATGCCGGCCAGCACCTCGAAGGCACTGTTGCTGAAGCCGACCACCAGCGCGGTGCTGGTCAGGTCGGTCTTGTGCTTGAGGTAGGACGAATAGGTGATCATGATGCCGAAGCCGATCGACAGCGAGAAGAAGATCTGCCCGTAGGCGGCCATCCAGATCGAGCTGTCGGCCAGCTTCGACCACTCGGGCGTGAACAGGGCGTCCAGCCCCTTGCCGGCGCCGGGCAGGAACAGCGACTGCACGACCAGCAGGCCAAAGGCGATCACCAGCATCGGCATGAACACCATCGACAGGCGCGCGATGCCCTTCTGCACGCCCAGGGCCAGCACCGCGATGGTGATGATCCAGGCCACGACCATCGGCCCCAGCACGCCACCGACGAAGTCGAAGCCGACGGTGACGACTTCGCTGGTCTTCGTGAAACTGCCGATGAAGAACGCCCCCGGGTCGCTGCCCCAGGCCTGCGACAGCGAAAACCAGACGTAGGCCATGGCCCAGGCGATCACCGCCGCGTAGTAGGAGCAGATCACGAAGCAGATCAGCACCTGCCACCAGCCGATGAACTCGGAGCCGCCATGCAGGCGCCGGAACGCCAGCGGCGGACCGGCACGATAGCGGTGGCCGATGGCGTAGAACAGGAACAGCAGCGGAATGCCGGCGGTCAGCAGGGCCACCAGGTACGGAATGATGAAGGCGCCGCCGCCATTGGTGTAGGCGATGTAGGGAAAGCGCCAGATGTTCCCCAGCCCCACCGCCGAGCCGATGGCGGCAAACAGGAAGGCCGATCGGCTGGAAAAGGTCTCGCGCGCTGCTGATGGCGCCTCAGCCGTGTTCGCATTCATGGTTGCTGCTCCTGACTGGCCCCGACGGCCCATTGTGACGGCAGGATGCAAAACCAGTCAAACCAAGTACTGCGGCGGGCCGGCGCACGCAGCGCCGGCAGCCCGGGAAGCACTCGACCCGACCGATTGGCCGCGCACGGCCCAACCGGAATCGACGCGGACGCCGTTCAGCGCCGCTCGATCAGCTGCCCGCGCAGTTCGCCGCCCGGGTAGCGCGCCGTCGGCAGGTTGACGTACCACTGGCCGGCCAGCAGGTCGCTGCGCTGGCGCGCCGTCAGGATGGCGCGACCTTCGGAGGGGCTGAGCACGGTGCGGCCCATGCGCAGCACGGCGGGCGCCACTTCACCTTCCATGCCCGGGCTGTGGAATGCGGCGTTCTGCACCGGGCCGCTGAGCCCGCTGAAGCTGAGCTTCCAGCGCAGCAGGCCGGTGTCTCGGTTGAGCACTGCCACCAGGCGCCCCTGCCCCGCACTCTGGCTGGGCGGCACCGCATGCCGGCCCTGCAGCTGGGCGCTGAAGGTGGCCAGCTCGGGCTTGCGGTCGGGGGGCGGTGGGGGCGTCGACGGCGCCGCGGACCAGGGCGGCGTGCCGGCACAGCCCGCCAGCAGCAGGGCGCCGAGCGCCGCCAGCGCAGCACGGCGCGCCGGGGGCAGGTTCACACGACCAGGCATTAACGCACCACCTGCAGCTGGCCGCGCAGCTCGCCGCGTGGATACAGCGGCGTGTCCACGCTCACGTACCAGCGCCCGGCCAGCACGTCGGTTGCCTGCTCCGGCGTCAGGGTGGCACGGCCCTCGTAGCGCGGACCGTAGGGCCCGGGCCAGAGCATCACGGCCGAAGCGACCTGGCCGATGTCCGCCGGCCCGTGGAACTGCACGCTGACGATGGCGCCCGAGAGCCCGCTCCAGCTCGCCTTCCAGCGCAGCAGGCGGGTACTGCTGTCATACAAGGCATCGATCTGGCCCACGCCACCGCTGCGCGCGGGCGGCACCGCGCTGGCGCCGTCCAGGCGCGACGACAGGGTCACCAGGTTGCCTTCGGGCTGCGCGGCATCGACCGGCGGCAGCACCTCGGGCACCGGCTGCACCGGCGTCACCGGTTGCGTCATCGGCACGCCCGGCTCCGGCACCGGTGTCGGCTCGGCCGGCAGGGGTTCGGGCATGCGGATCGGTGGCGGGCTGTATTGCGGCCCCAGATCCACCGTGGAGCAGCCGCCAAGCAGAAGCGCCGCTCCCAGCAGCGCCACGATGGGCGGCCAACGCAAGCAGACCGACGAGACCATGAACAATCTCCTTGGATGCCGCGCGCATCACGGCCTGCGCCATGCAGGCCGGGCCCGCGGTCGTGTGGAACCGGGGGTCGATTGTAGGCAGAGCCTCCGGTGCCAACCGGCAGGGTGCGCGAAAGCGGCCTCCGCGGAGGCGCGATCCGTGGCATGGTCCCCGCCGGCACGGCGCCGGCGATGCGCGGCCACCACACGCTACCATCCGATCCAGCCGACGCCCCAGGCCCCTGCAGCCCGCCCCTGCGCGCCATGTCCAACGCCCCACAGCCACACGCCCTGACCGCGCACCCACAAACGCCCTGCGCGGCCGTGCAGAGCCTGCGCGCAGCCGTTGCCGCGGCGCCGGACGGCTGGTGGCTGCGCTATGCGCTGGCTGCCGACCTGGCGGCCCTGCGCCTGCCGGCCGCCAGCACCGCACCCGGCCCGACCGACGGCCTGTGGCGCCACACCTGCCTGGAAGCCTTCGTCGGCAGCGCCGAGGGCGCCGCCTACCTCGAATTCAACTTCAGCCCTTCGGGCGACTGGGCCGTCTACGCCTTCCGGGCGCCGCGCGAACGCGCCGGCGCCGGACCCCTGGTAATCACGCCGCGCCTGCGCTGGTCGCGCAGCATGGACGCGCTCACGCTCGACGCCTGGCTGCCACGCGCCATCGATTCGGCCCTGCCGCAGCCGCCGCACCTGCTCGGCCTGAGCGCCGTGATCGAGCCCGTGGACGGTCCGCCCAGCTACTGGGCGCTGGCGCATCCGGCCGCCCGGCCCGACTTCCACCAGCGTGCGGCCTGGATCGCGCGCCTGCCTGCCCTGGATCCCCGACGATGAAATTCGGCCTCGAACGCCTGCTCGAAGACCCGGCGCTGCGCGCGCCCCTGAAGGGCCGACGCGTGGCCCTGCTGGCACACCCGGCCTCGGTGACGCGCGATCTCACGCACGCGCTGGACGCCCTGGCCGCCCTGCCCGAGGTCCGGCTCACGGCCGCCTTCGGCCCCCAGCACGGCCTGCGCGGCGACAAGCAGGACAACATGGTCGAGTCGCCCGACTTCGTCGACCCGCGCCTGGGGCTGCCGGTGTTCAGCCTGTACGGCGAGGTGCGCCGGCCGACCGAGGCCATGATGCAGCCGTGGGACGTGCTGCTGGTCGACCTGCAGGACCTGGGCTGCCGCATCTACACCTTCATCACCACGCTGCGCTACGTGCTGGAGGCGGCGGCCGCGCACGGCAAGGCGGTGTGGGTGCTGGACCGCCCGAACCCGGTGGGCCGCCCCGTCGAGGGCCTGACGCTGCGCGAAGGCTGGGAAAGCTT
>CAYRHV010000238.1:0-4216 GCA_964424045.1 uncultured Ottowia sp.
ACGTTCTGGATGTAGACCTTGGGATCGGTGACGCGCCAGCGCACGTACCAGTCGATCACCATGCGCTGCTTCTCGGCCGTCAGCAGCGGCTCGGTGTCCATGCTGTTGAGGGTCAGCAGGCGCTTGTCGACGTAGCGCACGTTCTGGAACGGCGGCGGCAGCTTCCAGTTCAGGCCCGGTTCGGTGAGCACCTTGCGGATCTCGCCGAGCTGGTAGACGATGCCGAACTGGCGCTGGTCGACGATGAAGAGCGTCGAGCTGATCAGCGCCAGCACGATCAGGATGGTGGTTCCGATGAATCCGATTCTGTTCATGGTGGGTCCCGGTCGGGCTCAGCGCGTCTCGCGCTCGCGGCTGCGCGCGGCGTCGCGCGCGCGGGAGTCTGCGGTCGTTGCCGATGACGCCGGCTGCTGCGACGTGCCGGAAGCGGGCGTCGGCGCCTGCGACTGCGACCTGGCGACAGAAGCCCCGGCGGACTGCATCACCTTGTCCAGGGGCAGGAACATCAGGTTGCCGCCAGCCCGGCTGTCGATCAGGATCTTGTTGATGCCGCCGTAGATCTCCTCCATGGCGTCCAGGTACATGCGGTCGCGCGTCACGCGCGGCGCCTTCTGGTAGGCCGCCAGCACCGAGTTGAAGCGCTGCACGTCACCTTGCGCCTGGGCCACGACGCGCGCCTTGTAGCCCTCGGCCTCCTGCTTCAGGCGCGTCGCAGTACCCACGGCGCGCGGCACGACGTCGTTGGCGTAGGCCTCGGCCTCGTTCTTGGCGCGCTCGCGCTCCTGGCCGGCCTTGATGACGTCGTCGAACGAGGCCTTGACCTGCTCGGGCGGGCGCGAACCGCCCTGCTGCATGTTGACGGCAACGATCTCGATGCCGACCTCGTAGTGGTCCAGCGTCTTCTGCATCAGGTCGCGCACGCGCGGCGAGATCTGGTCGCGCTCCTCGGCCAGCGCCGAGTCCATGGTCATCTTGCCGACCACCTCGCGCACCGCGCTCTCGCCCACCTGCACCACGGCATCGTCGGGGTTCTTGCTGTTGAACAGGTAGTCGCGCGAGCTGTTCAGGCGGTACTGCACAGCGAACTTGACCTCGACGATGTTCTCGTCGCGCGTCAGCATGCCGGAATCGCGCAGGCCGGTGGACTTGATGACGCTGTCGCTGCCGACGTCGACGGAGCGGATCTGCGAGAAGCGCACGATCTCGTCGCGCTGGATCGGATACGGCAGGCGCCAGTTGAAGCCGGCGCCCACGGTCGAGTGGTACTTGCCGAACTGGGTGATCACGGCCTGCTGGCCTTCCTGCACGATGAAGAAGCCCGAACCGAGCCAGATCAGCAGGGCGATCGCGGCGATCACGCCGGCGCCCAGGCCGGCGCTCTTCATGTCGGGCTGGAAGTTGCCGCCACCGCCGCCGCGCCCACCCCCACCGCCGCGGCCGCCCAGCAGGCCGCCCAGGCGCCGGTTGAAGTCGCGCCACAGCTCGTCGAGGTCCGGCGGGCCCTGGTTGCCGCCGCCGCGCGGGCGCAACGGCGTGGGCGGCCGAGGCCGCTCGGGCTCGGCCTCCGGGCGGTCGTCCGGGCGCGGTGGCTGGCCTTCGCCACCCTCCTCGCCGCGACCCCATTGCGGGTCGTTGAGGCTGAACATGCCTCGCAGGCGCGCCGGCCAGCCAGGCGGACGGGGAGTATTGAAGCCAGTTTTCATTCGTCGACGTCTTTCGAGTGCAACCCCCGATTGTGCCCAAAGCCGTTGCCCGGCCCGAAAGGCACGGGTTTTTCGCCGGCGTCGGCCTCGAGCACGCACTGCGCGAGTTGCGTACGCAGCGCATCGAGGCCCTCGCCCGTGCGCGCGCTCACGAACACCCGGCCAAGTGGATGCCCTTCGATCAGGATCGTGTCCACCAGCGCATGGGGGCGCCGCGCTTCGGGCAGCGCGTCCAGCTTGTTGAATACCAGCAACTGCGGCACCTCGGCGGCACCGATCTCGACCAGCACGCGCTGCACCTCGGCCATCTGCTCGAGAAAGCCGGGGTTGGCGGCGTCCACCACGTGCAGCAGCAGGTCGGCGTCGGCCGCTTCCTGCAGCGTTGCCTGGAAGGCCTCGACCAGGCCGTGCGGCAGGTCGCGGATGAAGCCCACGGTATCGGACAGCGACACCGAGCGCCCCGCATCGGCCAGCCAGAGCTGGCGCGTCGTCGTGTCCAGCGTGGCGAACAGCTGGTCGGCGGCGTAGGCGCGCGCCTTCACCAGGGCGTTGAACAGGGTCGACTTGCCGGCGTTGGTGTAGCCGACCAGCGAGATGTTGAAGACCCCGCGCCGCTCGCGCTGGCGCCGCTGCGTCTGGCGCTGGCGCTTGAGCTTGCCCAGGCGCTCGCGGGTGCGCTTGATGGCTTCGCCGATCATGCGCCGGTCGAGCTCGATCTGGGTCTCGCCCGGCCCGCCGCGCGTGCCGATGCCGCCCTGCTGGCGCTCCAGGTGCGACCAGCGCCGCACCAGCCGCGTGCTCAGGTACTGCAGGCGCGCCAGCTCGACCTGCAGCTTGCCCTCGTGGCTGCGCGCACGCTGGGCGAAGATCTCCAGGATCAGCAGCGTGCGGTCGTTGACCGGCAGGCCGATGGCGCGCTCCAGGTTGCGCTGCTGCACGGGCGACAGCGCCTGGTCGAACAGCACTTCCTCGGCGCCTTCGCTTTGCGCCAGCAGGCGGATCTCGTCGGCCTTGCCGCGGCCGACGAACAGCGCCGCATCGGGCGCCGGCCGCCGGCAAGTCAGGCGCGCCACGGGGCGCAGGCCGGCCGTCTCGGCCAGCAGGCCGAGTTCGCTGAGTTCACCGTCGAAGTTCGGTGCGCCAAGATCGACCCCCACCAGCACGGCGGCGGTCGTCGAGGCAGCAGGCGCAGGCGATGTGCGAGTCAGGACTTCAATCCCCGAAGCAAGGCTGGATCGGGTCTGCAGGAGCGATGAGGCGGCTTATTTTTCGGCCCCCGGGGCGGCGTTCTGGGCGCTCTCGGCCGTGGCGCTGAAATTCACCGGGCGGCCCGGCACGATGGTCGAAATCGCGTGCTTGTAGACCATTTGCGTCACCGTGTTGCGCAGCAGCACGACATACTGGTCGAAGGATTCAATCTGGCCCTGGAGCTTGATGCCGTTGACCAGGTAGATGGACACCGGGATGTGCTCACGACGCAGGGTATTCAGGAACGGGTCTTGTAGAAGTTGCCCTTTGTTGCTCACGATATTCTCCGTGTTCGATGAACGATTTGAAGGAATGAAGTTACCACATGGGGTTGCCCCGGATGATCACAAGGGGAAGGCGCGAAAAGACTTCGAACCGGGGCTCGGTGCCCCCTGCGGCCGGATTCGACCCTAAAAACGCCGTCAACGTTCCCCAATTCGGGGCAACCGGCTTTTTTTTGTGCCACGCGCGGGCGGTTTGTTCAGCGTTGCCTACGGGCTTTTTTCGGCATACGGGTTGCGCCCGGTCTTCAGCTCGATGCGCAGCGGCGTGCCGGTGAGGTCGAAGGCCTTGCGAAAACGCCCTTCGAGGTAGCGCTTGTAGGAATCGGTGACGCCTTCGAGCGCGTTGCCGTGGATCACGATCACGGGCGGGTTCATGCCGCCCTGATGCGCGTAGCGCAGCTTGGGGCGGTACATCCCGCTGCGCCGCGGCGCCTGGAACTGCACCGCCTCCTGCAGCAGGCGCGTCAGCTGCGGCGTCGGCAGCTTGCGTGTCGCCGCCTGCTGGGCGCCGATGATGGAGCGCCACAGCGGCGCGATGCCCTGGCGCTTCTCGGCCGAGATGAAATGCAGCTCGGCGAACTTCAGGAACGGCAGACGAACCTCGATCGAGCGCTGCACCAGCTCGCGCTGGTAGGCGTCGACCGCGTCCCACTTGTTGACCGCCAGCACCACCGCGCGGCCGGCCTCGAGGATGAAGCCGGCAATGTGCGCATCCTGGTCGGTCACGCCCTCGGTGGCGTCGAGCAGCAGCAGCACCACGTGGGCCGACTCGATCGCCTGCAGGGTCTTGACGACGGAGAACTTCTCGATCGACTCGAACACCCGACCCTTGCGCCGCAGGCCGGCGGTGTCGATCAACGCGAAGCGCCGGCCGTTGCGCTCGAACGGCACCGTGATGGCATCACGCGTGGTGCCGGGCTGGTCGAAGGCGACCAGGCGCTCCTCGCCCAGCCAGGTGTTGATCAGGGTCGACTTGCCGAC
>CAYRHV010000239.1:0-4183 GCA_964424045.1 uncultured Ottowia sp.
CCCAGCTTCTGCTTCATGCCGCCCGACAGCTTGCCCGCCGGCCGGTCCAGGAAGGGGTGCAGGCCGGTGGCCCGCGTGAGGTCGTCGATGCGCCGGCGGCGCTCGGCGGTGCCGTGGCCGAACAGGCGCGCGAAGAACTGCAGGTTTTCTTCCACCGACAGGGTGGGGTAGAGGTTGCGCCCCAGGCCCTGCGGCATGTAGGCGATGCGCGGGCCGACCCGGTCGCGGTGGCGCTTGCTGGCCATGTCGCCGCCCAGCACCTGAACGCGCCCGTCCTGCACCGCGCGCGCGCCGGCCAGCAGCGACAGCAGGCTGGACTTGCCCACGCCGTCGGGGCCAATCAGGCCCACCATGCGGCCGGCGGGCAGCTCCAGCGTGATGCCGGCCAGCGCCTGCACCTTGCCGTAGTGCAGGCGCAGCTGCTGCACGCGCACGACGGGCGGGCTGGCCGGCTCGGTCATGGATTCACCCGCAGCGCCAGCCGGGCTGGCCATTCCTGCGCCGGATCGAGCCGCACCCAGGCCTCGCCAGGCAGGCCGGTCTTGACGTATTCCAGGTGCTCGAGCAGCAGCTCACGGTCGATCTGGGCGCGCACGCGGAACATCAGCTTCTGGCGCTCGCTGGCGGTCTCCACCGTCTTGGGCGTGAACTGCGCCGCGCTGGCGACGAAGGAGACCCGGGCCGGGATCACGAAGCCCGGCACCGCGTCCAGCACGATGCGCACCTCCGAGCCCAGCGCGACCCGGCCGGCGGCCTCGGTCGGCAGGAAGAAGCTCATGTAGACGTCGGAGACGTCGAGCATGTTCATGACGCGGCCGCCCGCGCCCAGCACCTCGCCCGGCTGCGCCACGCGGAACTGCACGCGGCCATCGCGCGGCGCCTTGAGCTGGCTGTCGTCGATCTCCACCTGGATGCGCTCCAGCGTGGCGTCGATGGCCTCGACCTGCGATTGCGCGCTGACCACCTGCGCCCTGGCGGCGCCTATGGAGGCCTCGGCCGACGTCACCTGCGCCTGCACAGCGACCACGGCTGCGGCCGCGCTCTCCAGGCGAGCGCGGTCATCGTCCAGCACCTGGGCCGAGGTCGCGCCCTCCCGGGCCAGCGTCTCGGAGCGCGCCAACCGCTGCTGCGCGGCCTTGCGCTCGGCCGTGGCCTGGTGCACCTGGGCGGCCAGCGCGGCCTGGTCGCTCTGGCGCATCGCCACCTGCGCCTCGGCCGCCGCCGTGGCATTGATCGCTTGCCGGCGCTGCGCCTGCGCCTCGCGCAGCTGCGCCTCCAGCGTTTGCACCTGCATGGTCGCCAGCACCTGCCCGGCCTTCACGAAAGCGCCTTCCTCGACCAGGATGTCGCTGACGCGCCCGGCCAGCTTGGTGGCGATGTCCACCTCGGTGGCCTCGATGCGCCCGTTGCCGGAGATGAAGGCGCCGTTGTCCTGGCCAGCGGCGAAGTGCTGCCACGCAACCCAGCCCGCCACGGCCAGCGCGGCGATGGCAAGGACGGGGAGCAGCTTGTTCTTGAGTTGGAGGGCCATGGCGATCAGCGATTGGGAGAAGTCGTGGGGGAGGATGAGGGCGGCAGCAGGGGCGCGTCGCTCAGGTCTTGTGACCCGCCGCCCAGCGCCGCGTAGAGTGCAACGCGACTGGACAGCAGCACGCGGCGTGTCTGCACCAGCTGCTGCTCGGCGGAGATCAGGTCGCGCTCGGCGTCCAGCACTTCCAGGAAGCTGGATGCGCCATGGTCGTAGCTCAGGCGCGACAGGCGCGCGCGTTCGCGCTGGGTGGCCAGCGCGCGCTGCTGCACGTCCACCTGCTGCAGGGTCCAGTGCTGCGCCGACAGCGCATCGGCCACGTCGCGGAACGCGTTCTGCACGGTCTGCTCGTACTGCACCACGGCCAGGTTCTTGCGCACCTCGGCCAGGTCCAGGTTGGCGCGGTTGCGCCCGGCGTCGAACAGGGGCAGCGACAGGCTGGGGGCGAAGCTCCAGGCGCGGTTGGCGCCGCGGAACAGGCCGTCCAGCTCGCTGCTCGCCGTGCCGCCAAAGGCCGTCAGGGCGATGCGCGGGAAGAAGGCGGCGCGCGCGGCGCCGATGTTGGCGTTGGCGCTCTGCAGCTGGTGCTCGGCGGCCAGCACGTCGGGCCGGCTGCCGAGCAGATCCGACGGCAGGCCGGGCGCCACCGGTGCCAGCATGTCCACGTCCAGCGGCCCACCTGGGACGTTCGCGATTGCGGCGTCCGACAGGTCGCCCAGCAGGATGCCCAGTGCCAGCCGCCGCGCGTCGCGCTGCTGCTGCATCTGCGCCACCAGCGCTTCGGCCTGCGTCAGCAGCGTTTCCACCTGCGTCAGCTCCAGGCGGGAGGCCGCGCCCACCTCCAGGCGCCGCGTGAAGATGCGCAGCGACTCGCGCTGGCTGGCCTCGCTGGCGCGCGCCAGGCGCAGGCGCTCGCCCGATTCGCGCAGGCCCAGCCAGGCATCGGCCACCTGGGCGACGAGCGCGATGCTCGTGGCGCGGCGCGCCGCATCGGTGGCCAGGAAGCTCTGCAGCGCTGCCTCGTTCAGGCTGGCGATGCGCCCCCAGAAGTCGATCTCCCAGCTGCTGATGCCCACGCCGGCCTGGAACTGGCTGGCGGTCATGGCGCTGGCGCTCGGGCTCAGCTCGGCGGGCGTGCGCGCACGGGTCGCGTCCAGGCCCAGGCCCACCGTCGGCAGCCGCGCGCTGCGCTGCACGCCGTACGCGGCCTGCGCCTCCTGCACGCGCAGCACGGCGCTGCGCAGGTCCGCGTTGTTCGCCAGCGCCTGCGCGATGAGCCGGGTGAGCGTGGGGTCGCTGAAGTAGCTGCGCCAGCCGATGGCGGCGGCCGTGGATCCGGTGCCTGCATCCGACGCCGTCCCGTGCGCGTAGGCGGCGGGTACGGCCACGGCCGGGCGCTCCTGCGGCGGCGCCATCGAGGCGCAGCCCGCGATCATCAGAGCGCTCGCACAGGCGGCGAGTCGGAAGATGTGCTTGTGCATGCGTGCTCGAACCAGTTGGATGGAGCCGGATCGGCCCGGGTGCGGCCGCTCGCGACGTTTCAGGGTTCAAAAACGTACTATATCTTAAAATTAAATTAATTTTAAAGTAAAATCCTGGGAAAATGTAAATCTCCCCATATCGGAGCGCTGAACGATGAGCAGACCCCCGCGCGAACTCCGTGCCGACGGTGAGGCCACCCGCACGCGCATCCTCGAGGCCGCCGGCGAACTGTTCGCCACCAGGGGGTTCGCCGAGGTCAGCAACAAGGCCATTGCGGTCCAGGCGGAGGTAGACTTGGCGTCCATCAACTACCATTTCGGCAACCGCAGTGGCCTGTACCGATCGGTGCTGGCCGAGGCCCATCACCGGCTGGTGAACCTGACCGACCTGCAGCAGCTCGCCGACAGCGACTTGCCCGCCACGTCGAAATTGCGGGTCCTGATCGAGCAGTTCGTCGAGCTGTCACGACAAGAGCCCCGATCGTGGCACCTGCGCATCCTGGCCCGCGAAGTGCTGGCGCCCAGCTCACACCTGCACGTGGTCCTGCAGGATGCGGCGCTGCCCAAGGTGGCGCTCCTCAGGCGTTTGCTCAGCGAGATCACGGGAATCGCCATCGACGATCCTTCCTTGACGCGCTGCCTCTTCAGCATCGGTGCACCGTCCATGATGCTGCTCGTCGGTGGACGTACCTACCCTGGTGCATGGCAGGAGGTCTTCCGGATGCCCACTCACGTGGTTGCCGAGCATCTGTACCAATTTGCGGTGGGCGGGCTGCAGGCCGTGGCGGAGGCACACAGGCGTCAGCAGGGAGCCTGACACGTCAGACCGTTCCGTTCGCCCGATCGTCTCCGCCGCGGCTGTATTTTTTCTCCCGACGGTGCGCGTGGTGACGTTGGGGCTCCATGACGCGGTGCGTCAGGGCGACGGTGCATCGTGGGCTGACTGCTGCCCTGACCAAGCAACGGTCGCCGTCGTGGACAAGTCCGCCAAACGCCGAGCACACAAGAATACAGATGTTTCCTTTGAGCGAGCTTCTGGCCAGCCACTGCCTGTGCGCCATGCGGCGTTGCTCGTCGTGGCGCACACCAGTGCGCGACCCAGCCAGAGGCTGGGCCCGTTCGCGCAGTCCAAAGGCGCACAGGCGCCTTTGGAGCCGCGGCGCTCACCCTTGCC
>CAYRHV010000240.1:0-4149 GCA_964424045.1 uncultured Ottowia sp.
TCGATCGGCGGCAACGTGGCGGAAAACGCCGGCGGCGTGCACTGCCTGAAATACGGGCTGACGGTGCACAACGTGCTGCGCGTGCGCGTGGTGACGATCGACGGCGAGATCCTGGAGCTGGGCGGCGAGGCGCCCGATGCGCCGGGGCTGAACCTGCTGCACGCCTTCGTCGGCTCCGAGGGCATGCTCGGCCTGGTGACCGAGGTGACGGTGAAGCTGCTGCCGGTGCCGCAGCTGGCGCGCGTCGTCATGGCGAGCTTCCCGAGCGTCGAACTGGCGGGCGACGCGGTGACCCGGATCATTGCCGACGGCATCATTCCGGCCGGCCTGGAGATGATGGACAAGCGCTCGGTCCACATGGTCGAGCCCTTCGTCAAGGCCGGCTACGACCTCGAGACCGAGGCCATCCTGCTGTGCGAGTCGGACGGCACGGCCGACGAGGTGGTCGAGGAGATCGAGCGCATCGAGGCCCTGATGCGCGAGGTCGGGGCCACGCGCATCCAGGTCTCCTCGTCGGAGCCCGAGCGGCTGCTGTTCTGGGCTGGGCGCAAGAACGCCTTTCCGGCCGCGGGCCGGATCTCGCCCGACTACTACGTCATGGACGGCACCATTCCGCGCCGCCATCTTGGCCGCGTGCTGCGCACGATCACGGAATGGGAAGACACCTACGGGCTGCGCTGCGCCAACGTCTTTCACGCCGGTGACGGCAACCTGCACCCCCTGATCCTCTACGACAGCAACGATGCCGACCAGGTCGAGCGCGCCGAGGCCTTCGGCGCCGCCATTCTGGAACTGTGCATCGAGGTCGGCGGCACGGTGACGGGCGAGCACGGCGTCGGGCTGGAGAAGATGAACCAGATGTGCTCGCAGTTCACGCGCGACGAGCTCGACGTGTTCTCGGCCTTCAAGCGCGCCTTCGACCCGTACGGCCTGCTCAATCCGCTCAAGGTGATCCCGACCCTGGTGCGCTGCGCCGAATACGGCAAGATGCACGTGCACGGGGGACAGATCCCGTTCCCCGAGCTTCCCCGGTTCTGAGGCAGAGACATGGAAGGCATCCTGGCCGAATTGGGCGAACGCGTTGCGGCAGCCGCCCAGGCGAAGCGCCCGCTGATGATTCGAGGCGGCGGCACGCGCCTGTTCCACGGCGAGCCGCTGCCGCCGGAAGGCAGTTTCGACTGGCTCGACATGGCGCCCTGGCGCGGCATCGTGGACTACGAGCCCTCGGAACTGGTGCTGGTCGCGCGTGCCGGCACGCCGCTGGCGGAAGTCGAGCAGCTGGTCGCCAGCCGGGGCCAGATGCTGTCCTTCGAGCCGCCGCGCTTCGGCGCGGCGGGCACGATCGGCGGCTGCGTCGCCGCCGGCATGACCGGGCCGCGGCGCATGGCCGCGGGGCCGCTGGCGGATTTCGTGCTCGGTGCGCGGCTGTTCGGCCCCCATGGCAAGGTGATGCGCTTTGGCGGCGAGGTGATGAAGAACGTCGCCGGCTACGACGTGTCGCGCCTGCTGGCCGGGTCGCTGGGCGTACTGGGGCCGATCGTCGAGGTCTCGATCAAGGTGCTGCCGCGGCCGCGGCGCGAGGAGAGCGTCGTGCTGGCGCTGGACGAGGCGGCGGCGCTGCGCCAGTGCGTCGACTGGCGCAGCCAGGCGATCCCGGTCTCGGCGACGGCCTGGACGGCGGACGACTCGGGCCGCAGCGGACAACTCGTCGTGCGCCTGTCGGGCAACGAGTCGGCGGTGCGCCAGAGCGTGGCGCAGATCGGCGGCGAGCGCCTGGCGCCCACCGAGGCCGAGGCCTTCTGGGACAGCCTGCGCGACCAGACGCACGCGTTCTTCACCCAGCGGCCGCTGTGGCGCGTCGTGCTGCCGCCGGGCGTGCCGTCGCTGCAGGTGGGCAACGAATTGCACGAGTGGCAGGGCTGCCTGCGCTGGCTGGCGGGCCCGCAGGATGCGCCGGCGCTGCGCGAACGCGTCGGTGCGCTGGGCGGCTCGGCGTCGATCCAGCGCGGCGACGCGTCGACGCAGGGCGTGCCGGTGTTCCACCCGATGGCGCCGGCGCTGCTGGGGATTCACAAGCGGTTGAAGCAGCAGCTCGATCCGGCGGGCGTGTTCAATCGGGGCCGCATGGCGGCCCAGTTCTGAGGTTCGGAAATGCAGACGCAACTGGAGCAGTTGGTCAGGGACGCGGAGTTCGGCGACCAGGTGGAGGAGCACATCGGGCGCTGCGTGCATTGCGGCTTCTGCCTGGCGACCTGCCCGACCTATCAGATCCTGGGCGATGAGCTCGACAGCCCGCGTGGGCGCATCTACCAGATGAAGCTGGTGTTCGAGGGCGCCGAGCCGACGCGCGAGACGCAGCTGCATCTGGACCGCTGCCTGACCTGCCGCAACTGCGAGACCACCTGTCCGTCCGGGGTCGAGTATGGCAAGCTGATCGACTTCGGCCGCAAGTTCGTGAGCGAGCGCGTCGAGCGGCCGCGCGGCGAGCGCCTGCTGCGCGAGGGCTTGCGCGTGCTGCTGGGCTCGCCCTGGTTCGGCGTGCTCTATCGCGTCGGGCAGGTGGTGCGGCCGGTGCTGCCGCCACTGCTGAAGGCCAAGGTCGTGGCGCGCCGGCCCGCGGGCGCCGCCCCGGCGGCGTCCGGCCGGCACGCGCGCCAGGTGCTGATGCTGTCCAACTGCGTGCAGCCGGCGATGCTGCCGTCGATCGATGGCGCCACGCGACGCGTGCTCGACGCGCTGGGCATCGGCACGCGCTACGTGGCCGAGTCGGGCTGCTGCGGCGCCATCAACTTCCACCTCGACGCGCAGGAGGCGGCGCTGGCGCAGATGCGCGCCAACATCGACGCCTGGCTGCCGCTGCTCGAGTCCGGGCAGGCCGAGGCGGTGATCGTCAACGCCTCGGGCTGCGGCGGCATGATCAAGGACTACGCCCAGCACTTGCGCCACGATGCCCGCTACGCCGAGCCGGCGCAGCGGCTGATGCCCTACGTCAAGGACATTGCCGAGTTCCTGGCACCGATGGCGGTCGACGTTCGCGCGAAGATGCACCGCAAGCCGTTGCAGGTCGCCTTTCATCCGCCCTGCACGCTGCAGCACTGGCACGATGGGCAGGGCCTGCGCGCGACCACCGAGCGGCTGCTGCGCGAACTGGGCTTCGAACTGCTGCCATTCGAGGAGTCGCACCTGTGCTGTGGCGCGGCCGGTACCTATTCGATCACCCAGCCGAAGCTGTCGCGGGGCCTGCGCGATCGCAAGCTGGCCGCCATCGGCCGCACCTCGTGCCAGAGCATCGTCTCGGCCAACGTCGGCTGCATCAGCCACCTGGAGTCGGGCACGCGGACGCCGGTGCGCCACTGGATCGAGACCGTGGACGAGGCGATGCGGACGTAGATAGGCCCACCCCCGTGCCTCCACTCGCTGCGCGATGTTGCGGCTCCCCCCTCAAGGGGGCGCAGCCAGTGGCCAGGGAAACCCCGGCCACGGCTGCCGCTGGCATGGCCTGCTCCGCGGCCATTTGAGTCGGCAAGGGTGGAGCGTTGCGGGCGATGGGAAGTGCAGGGAAGGAGCAAGCCGCTCCCCGTGCCTCTACTCGTTGCGGCCCCCTGAGCACCGCCCGGCGGCCCGAAGGTGCGAACGCACCCGCTGGGGGCGTTGTGTTGGGGCGCAGCCAGTGGCCAGGGAGACTCCGGCCACGGCTGCCGCAGCCCAGTGGCCTGCTTCGCGGCCACTTGAGGGTGCCGCTGATCGGGAGATCGAGGTGGATCGCGGCTGATCAGCCTGGCGGTGTGGCGTCGCCGACCGCTTGCGCCAGCGTTTTCGAGAGGCGGGACGTGAGATCCGCGTGCGCCTGCTTGCCGAGCAGATCCGCCACGCTCACGGTGCGGGCCGGGTCGTAGCGGCGGCCGCTGCCGATGGCCTGCTCGAAGCCATTGGCCCAGGCGTGCGCGGCCGCCAGGTCGGGCTGGACCAGCAGCACGGCGTGCGCCAGCACGGCATGGCTTGCGGCGCCCGGCTCCGCGCTGGCGGGCAGCCGGCGCCAGTATTGGGCCGTGCCGGCGATCTTGCGCGCCCGGTTCGGCGTGCCGCTGGCGAGATTGAAGCGGCCATCGCAGAACGAACCGGACACCGCCTGCCAGTGGGTCTCGATGC
>CAYRHV010000241.1:0-4133 GCA_964424045.1 uncultured Ottowia sp.
CTCCAACACCGTGATCTCGGCGCTGATGGTGCACCTGGACGACGCCGACGCCATGTTGTGCGGCATGGTCGGGCCGTTCCACAACCATGTGGAGCACATCCGCCAGATCATCGGCACGGAAGACGGCGCGCCCGACCTGGCGGGGCTGAACGCGCTCATGCTGCATGACCGCACGCTGTTCATCACCGACACCTACGTGCACGAGGACCCCAGCGCCGAACTGCTGGCCGGCATCGCGCGCATGGCGGCGAGCGAGGTGCAGAAGTTCGGCATCCCGCCCAAGGTCGCGTTCCTGTCGCATTCCAACTTCGGCTCGTCCACCGACGCCTCGGCCCGCAAGATGCGGCGCGCGCGCGATCTGTTCCGCGAGCTGGCGCCCGACATCGAGTGCGACGGCGAGATGCACGGCGACAGCGCGCTGTCGGCCCAGTTGCGCAGCAGCTTCGTGCCGGAGAGCACGCTCAGCGGCGAGGCCAACCTGCTGGTCTGCCCGAACCTGGACGCCGCCAACATCCTCTACAACGTGCTGAAGATGGTGGCTGGCGGCGGCGTGACCATCGGCCCGATGCTGCTGGGCGCCGCGGCCCCGGCGCACGTGCTGACCACCTCGTCCACCGTGCGCCGCGTCGTCAACATGACGGCGCTGGCCGTGACCGAGGCCAGCGAAGGACGCTGAGCTTCGCTCGGGCCGGCGCCTGCACGCGCCGCGCCGGCAGGCCGGCCGTTCAAGGCCGCTTGAAGGCCTCGATCGTGGCGCCGATGCGAACGGTCTTGGGCATGCCGGCTTTCACGAGATAGTCCATGCCCCATTGCGTGCGGTCCAGCATGGCCTCGAAGTCGCCGCCGCAGGCCTCGGTCTTGGCGCGCTGGTTGTCATAGCAGCGAAACTGCAGCGCCTTCAGCGTCACCGGGTGCGTCTGGCCCAGCAGCGTCAGCTGGCCCGGCGCCTCGACCAGGCGCTCGCCCTCGAACACCAGCTGGTCCGAGACAAAGCGCATGGTGGGATAGCGCTCGGCGTCGAACAGGTCGGCCGCGCGCAGATGTTCGTCAAAGCCCTTGGAGCCGCTGTAGACGCTGGCCACCTGCACCGTGATGTCGATGGCGCCGGTGCCCGCCGCCTTGTCGAAGCGGACGCTGCCCGACACCTCGTCGAAGCGCGCCCGGTTGATCGACGCCCCGTTGTGGTCGATGGCAAAGGTGGCGTAGGTGTGGTCGAGGTCGATCTCGTAGTCCGCCGGCGCCGCCTGCGCGGTCGCCAGGCCAAGGCCGAGCGCGGCGGCCAGCGCCGCCCCGGTGAGGGTTCGAAATTTCATGAAACACTCCTTTTCAACAATGGATGGGGTTCAAATCGACAGCCATGCCCATGCCACCGCGCCGGTCGGCTACGATTTCCGGCATGTCACGTCGCCTGATCAGGGTTTACCCTGATTCAGATGAACGGACGATGAACGCAGCCGGCATTGCGCCAAGGTTTGCGCCAGATCAACCCCCTGCAGGCAGTACCGCCCCGATCGGGCGTGGCCGCCGCAGCCAGCCCGCACACCGCCCATGAGCATCCGCAACCTCGATTCCCTGTTCGATCCCCGCTCGGTCGCCGTCATCGGCGCCTCCGAACGCCCGTTTTCCGTCGGCGGCACGCTCTGGCGCAACATGCGCGAGGGCAGCTTTGCCGGCCAGGTGTTCCCGGTCAACCCCAAGTACCGCGAGCTTTCCGGCCAGCGCTGCTATGCCCGCGTCGCCGACCTGCCCGAGACGCCCGAGCTGGCCGTGATCTGCACCCCCGCAGGCGCCGTCGTCGACCTGGTGCGCGAGCTGGCCGCGCGCGGCACCCGCGCCGCGGTGGTCATCAGCGCCGGCCTGAGCGCAGCGCAGAAGCAGGCCATGCTGGACGCCGCGCGCCCCACCCTGCTGCGCATCCTGGGCCCCAACTGCGTCGGCCTGCTGGCACCGCACGCCGGGCTGAACGCCAGCTTCGCCCACATCCCGGCGCGGCGCGGCCAGCTCGCCTTCGTCTCGCAGTCCGGCGCCCTGGTGACCGCCATGCTGGACTGGGCCGAGGCCAGGCAGATCGGCTTCTCGCACTTCGTCTCGCTGGGCGAGCACGCCGACGTCGACTTCGGCGACATGCTCGACTACCTGGCCAGCGACGCCCACACGCGCGCCATCCTGCTCTACATCGAATCCATCGAGCAGGCGCGCAAGTTCATGTCGGCGGCGCGCGCGGCAGCCCGCAACAAGCCGGTGATCGTGGTCAAGGCCGGCCGCAGCGAGCAGGGCCAGAAGGCCGCCGCCTCGCACACCGGCGCGCTGGCCGGCGCCGACAACGTGATCGACGCCGCCATCGCGCGCGCCGGCATGCTGCGCGTCGACAGCCTGGAGGCGCTGTTCCTGGCGGCCGAGATCCTGACCCGCTTCAAGGGTCCGATCGGCGGCAGCGTGACCATCCTCACCAACGGCGGCGGCGCCGGCGTCATGGCGGCCGACGCCGCCGCGGCGCACGACGTGCCGCTGGCCGAGCTCACGCCGGCGCTGCTGCGCGAGCTCGACGCCGTGCTGCCCGCCAACTGGTCGCGCGGCAATCCGGTGGACATCATCGGCGACGCGCCGGCGCAGCGCTACGTCGATGCGCTGCAGGTGCTGGCCCGGCATCCGCAGGACGCCGGCACCCTCCTGTTCATCCAGGCCCCCACCGCCATCGTGCCGTCGACCGACATCGCCCAGGCCATGCTGCCGGTGATCCGGCCCGAGCAGGCCCAGCCGCTGCCGCTGGTCAGCTGCTGGGTCGGCGGCCCCGCCGTGGCCGAGGCGCGGCGCCTGTTCACCGACGCCGGCATCGCCGGCTACGACATGCCCGAGCAGGCCATCGCCGCCATCGGCATGCTGCAGGCCTACGCGCGCAACCAGGCCGAGCTGAGCGAGGCGCCGCCCGCCAGCGCGCCGCAGGACAAGGGCGCCCCGGACGTCGACGCCGTGCGGCGCCTGGTCGCCGAGGTGCTGGCCAGCGGCCGCGACATGCTCACCGAGCCCGAGGCCAAGGCCGTGTGCGAGGCCTACCACATCCCGGTCGTCACCACGCGCACCGTGCCCGCCGACGCCGACGCCGCGGCGGCCGAAGCCGAGCGCATCGGCTTTCCGGTCGTGATCAAGATCCTGTCGGCCGACATCTCGCACAAGTCCGACGTCGGCGGCGTGGTGCTCAACCTGCAGGACGCCGACGACGTGCGCGCCGCCGCGCACGCCATGCTGACGCGCATCGGCAAGAGCCACCCGAAGGCGCGGCTGGACGGCTTCACCGTGCAGGCCATGGTGCGCCTCAAGCAGGCGCAGGAGCTGATCATCGGCGCCAGCATCGACCCCACCTTCGGCCCCGTGATCCTGTTCGGCCAGGGCGGCACCGCGGTCGAGGTCATGAAGGACAGCGCCATGGCGCTGCCGCCGCTGAACGAGCCGCTGGCACGCGCCCTGATCGGCCGCACCCGCATCTCGCGCCTGCTGGCCGGCTACCGCGACGTGCCGCCAGCGCGCCTGGACCTCGTCATCGCCACCCTCAAGGCGGTGTCGCAGCTGCTGGCCGACGTGCCCGAGGTCGCCGAGCTCGACATCAACCCGCTCATCGTCAACCACGAGGGCGCCGTGGCCCTCGACGCCCGTGTCCGCGTCAGCAGCGAAGGGCCGGCCGGTGCCGCGCACTTCGCCATCGCGCCCTATCCGTCCGGGCTGGTCGAGACCATCGACTGGCAGGGCGGCCCGCTGACCCTGCGTCCGGTGCGGCCCGAGGACGAGGCCCAGCACCTGGTCTTCCTGGAAAGCCTCAGCCCCGAGGACATCCGCATGCGCGTCTTTCACAGCCGCCGCACCCTCGAGCGCAGCGAGCTGGCGCGCATGGTGCAGATCGACTACACGCGCGAGATGGCCTTCATCGCCACCCAGGCCGACCCCGACGGTGGCGAGCGCACCCTGGGCGTGGCGCGCGCCCTGGTCGATCCCGACAACATCGAGGCCGAGTTCGGCATCATCCTGCGCCCCGACCTCAAGGGCGCCGGCCTCGGCCGCGTGCTGATGGACAAGCTCATCGCCTACCTGCGCGCCGCCGGCACCGAACGCCTGGTCGCCTTCGTCCTGGCCGAGAACCA
>CAYRHV010000242.1:0-4126 GCA_964424045.1 uncultured Ottowia sp.
CGCCCATCCGCTGAGCCGGGACGATCCTCGGCCAACGATGACGATCGAGCCCTTGTGCCAAAACAAGGAACGTCTGCGACCGAGGTGAGACGTGAAATCAGATTCGCCCTGATTGCTTCTCGTGGCGTACCATCAGGCACCCACGCCTCGACAACGCGCAAAAGACAACAATGGCTCCCACCGGAACTCGGCTCATCGACACGGGTCTGCGGGTTCCTTTTGGTGTCTATGACGACAAGTTTTCACACCCGGCGCTGATCCACCTCGGTCTGTGCTGGCTCTACGGACGACAACAACGCCGCTATCTTGTAATGCTGGGCGACCGCGTCAGTGGGTATGCGGCCAAGTTCGGCTCTTTCCAGGCTGAAGAAATCGCGATTGCGGGGCATCTGTGTCGATGCACGCTGGACGCAGATCGACTGGCGCGCAGCACCACGATCGACGCCGGCTGTCACATGGGCAACGATTGTGTCGAGTTGGGGCCACTTCTCGGTTCGGTGCTTGCGATTGATGCGGTCGCGAGCCACGCCCAGGTCGCCAGCGCCAATCTGGCCTGGAACGATCTGGAACCAAGGCCCATCATGGTGTGTGCGGCCGTCTCCGACCGAGAGACTGTAGCCGCGCTGCACGCGGAGCGGGAAGGCAACCTCGACCATGCCGGGGTGATCACCAGGCGCCACGGCCCCACACATCACCAGCCCATGATGGTTCTGGCCGTACCACTGAACACCCTGGTGCAGCAACACGGCCTGGCGGTCCAGACCGTCCGAGCGCACGCGCCGATCCTGCAAATCGAGGCCGGCCAAGGCAATCGGCCCTCCGTGCAGCAAGCCTTCAAGGACACAGGCATCGTTTGCGAAACTTGGCAGGTTGCCTGCGGCAACCCGTTACATCATCCAGTGCTGGCCCGGTTATGGTCGGCATTGTGTCGCAGTGGCAATCCGGTCTACCTGCAGGAATTGCGAGCGCAGATGCCCAACTCGCATGATCTGCCGTGCGTGCTCTTCGTGCCGGCGCAGCTCCAGGCTCATCGGGAATCGATGTTTCCGATGCGCGAGCGACTGCCGGTGGATATCAGGAAGGACGTGGTCCCGATGCCACTGGTGGGTCGGGTTCAAAACGAACCGTTGCGACTCGGACTGGCTGACGCGACATCCGGAACCCGGACCGACAATCTGGTGGTGGTCATTCTGACGCGAAACGAGGAACAGCATCTCCCGCGCTGCCTCGAAAGCGCGCGCTTTGCAAAGCGCATCGTCGTCGTCGATGCCGGCAGCACGGATCGTACAATCGAGATCGCTCGCGCACATGGGGCCGAGGTGGCATTGCACGACGACTGGCAAGGCTTTGGCGTTCAGCGCACACGGGCACTGATGTATTGCGAAGGCGTGCACTATATTTTCTTTCTCGATGCCGATGAAGTCATCACGACGGCGCTGCAAGCCGAAATTTCAGCGATCGTGGCCAGCGGCGAAACCGGGGCGTGGATGGCACACTGGGTTCAGGTCGCCTTCGGACAGACGCTGACTGGCGTCACCAGTCGGCCTGGCATGCCACGACTCTTCCACACCGACTCGCTGATCGGCTTTGAAGGCGCCGTGCACGAAGAGGCGATCATGCGGCCGGATACCGTGGTTCGACGGTTGAAGCATCCACTGCTGCACTACTCTTACGATTCGGTGCAGGCCAGCCTCGGAAAGATCAAGCAGTACGCCCTGCTCGGTGCGTCCAAGCGCGCGGCGCAAAACCAGCGCGGTGGCGTGCTGCGAGGACTCGCCTCTGCGCTATCGGTGTTCCTTCGTCTCTATTTCGGACGCCGAGCCTTCCTGCATGGTGGCCCCGGGTTCCTGTACTGCTACGTGTTGGCGCAGGAGTGCTTCTTCCGCTACGCGGCGCTGGAATATGATCGCGAGCAACTGACGGACAGGATCGAGCGTTGACCAGAGGCTGGGCGCCTGGGAACGCGGCATGGCGCCATGGCAGTTCCGCCGCGGCGTTGATGATCCCGGGCGTGGCGCTGTGGCTGCCGAGCGGCTACTCTTGGGGCGCGGTCGCGCTTGTCCTATGCGCCATCGCCTGTGCGCCGCGCTGGCTTCACCATGAGTCGGGATCGGCAACGCGGCGACTCGCCTGGTTGATCGGCGCCATGGGCGTGCTCTGGAGCATCGAGATCGAGCCGCAACCCGGCGTCACCTCACCCGAGCTGCTGCTGAAGTATCTGGCCGCATTGCCATGCCTGTGGTTTGCCGTCGCGGCTCCGCCCCGACCCGCCGCTCTGTGGGCCGGCCTCGCGCTCGGCGGCGTTGGCAGTGGACTGCTCGCCCTGATCCAGGTGTATGGGCTCGGGCTTGAGCGCGCGCATGGCTTCACCAACGCCATCCAGTACGGAGACCTGAGTCTCCTGATTGGCCTGATGGCGCTATCGGTCATGGCCGTGCTGTGGGCGCGCCTCTCAGGCGCACAGCGGGCCGGCCTCGGCGCGGGTGGCACGCTGGGCCTGATTGGCTCCATGCTTTCACAATCGCGCGGCGGCTGGCTCACACTCGCCCTGCTCGCCCCGGTCCTTCTACTCCTGCTTTTGCGATACGGTCAGCCGCGCTCGGCGCGCAAGCTCGGACTGGCGATCACCGCCACGGTTGTTCTGGCGGCGGCACCTCTGCACGGTGAGCTGGCGACGCGCCTGGCGTCAGTGGGCGCAGAAACCCAGGCTTATCTGCAACAGCAGGATGCGGAGAGTTCGATTGGCCAGCGACTCGCTCACTGGCAGCTGGCACTGAGCCTGGGCGCCGACCGCCCGCTGCTGGGCTGGGGCAGTGCCTACAACGAGGAAAAGGCGCGGAGAGTACAAGCGCGCCAGGCTGCGACGGTCACACTGGGATTCGACCACGCCCACAATGAATTGCTGGACATGTTCGCGCGCCGGGGACTGGTTGGAGTCGCGCTCCTGCTGCTCTACCTCTGGATCCCGTTGCGCTTGTTCTGGCCTGCGGCCAGTCGCCGCGGTTCGGCTGCCGGGGCAACCCTCGATCCGGAGAGGCTGGCGCTGCGCATAACCGGGATCCTGCTGCCGCTCGGCTATCTCGGCTTCGGATTCACGCAGGTCCTGTTCGCACACAACAGCGGACACATGTTCTACCTGTTCATGCTGATCGCGATTCATGCCACGCTTTCGAGCTGCGAGCATGCCGAGGAAACGCCTGACCGCCCCAGGCAACCCACACACCAAACGGACAAGCTCCAGCTGGCTGATCAGCCGAACAAAAAAAACCGCCATCGAGACGGCGGCCAAAAGGATTTTTCATTCTGGCGCGAACTCGTGACTCCGTTTTTGCCGGCCAGGACGTCGTGTGACAGCAACCTACCTACTCTATGCGAGTCCAGCGTTGGGAGCGTGCGCCTTGCCGCCCTGCAACGACACCAAATGCAAACTAATCGACACTTCAGCCGTGGTTGTAATGAGGCAGCAAAATCACGCACTTGCTCGAACGCACAGCGCCGAGTCTGCACCCACCGGCAGACAACTGCTACGTCCGGCGGCCGAAAACACTGACCTTCGCAGGTCCGCGCAGAGGATGACTTCACCGGAACACGCCTGTCAATAGGCGGAGCCCTAAACACCCGTTGGTTCCATGGTGCCTTCAGCCAGCGGCAGGCGCAGACTGAAGCGTGCCCCCGTGCCCGCGTGCGGGCCGCAGCGCACGCTGCCGCCATGGCGCTGCGCAATCGAACGCACCAGCGCCAGCCCCAGGCCGACGCCGCCTTCGCGTTCGCTGGCGCCGGGCAGCCGGTAGAAGGGCTCGAAGATGCGCTCGCGCTGGTCCGGCGGCACGCCCGGTCCCTGGTCGTCGACGTGCAGCAACGCCGTCGCGCCTTCGCGCAGCAGCTGCACCTGCACCGCGCCGTCGCGACCGCCGCGCTGCCCGTGGCGCTGCGCGTTCTCGAGCAGGTTGCGCACGGCCCGGCGCAGCAGCCGGGCCACCCCGTGCACGCGAATCTCGCCCAGGCCAGGCGCCACCGACAGCTCGGCATCGACGCGCGCTGCCTCCTCGGCCACCAGGCCAACCAGGTCCAGCTCCTCCACCGTGCCCAGGTCGGCCTCGGCAGCATCGAGGCGACTCGCCAGCAG
>CAYRHV010000243.1:0-4124 GCA_964424045.1 uncultured Ottowia sp.
CCACCAGCAGCTTCCTGCGCGCCAAGCTGGGCGACGCGCTGGAGAGCCGCGACGCAGCGCCGTACATCTTCGAGAGTCAGGAGCAGGCCAGCCAGCAGCTGGCGCAGCTGGACGGCAGTGCCTCCTGAGCGGCGCGGCGGGAACGGACCAGCCCGCGCTCGGCCGCCCAGGCAGGCCTTGCGCACGGCGTCGTTCTTGAGCAGGTTGGCGCCGGCGTCTTCCAGCGCCAGGCGGCCGTTTTCCAGCACGCAGCCGCAGTCGGCGATTTGCAGTGCGCCATCCGACAGTGCGCTGGCGCGGCCTGACTGCTAGCGTGAGGGGCCGGATCGAAGGCGGTCAGGCCATTCTCATTTCGTGCACGAGAACGTGCCTTGATACGCCGCGACCACGGGCGCGCAGGTGGGTGTCGGCTCCAGCCTGTCGATCGTGAAGCTGCCATTGTCCGAGGTGTCGCCGTTGAACCACTCGTAGTCGCTATTGATGGTCGCCATCGTCTTGAGCACGGCACCATGGCGGAGCGCGCCGAAGGCACCTTCCGAGTCGGTTTCGGGCGCGCCGTCGGGCGACTGCTTCCAGACCTTGTTGTCGAACATGAAGTGGACCAGGCCGAGCAGCTGTTCGGGGTTAGCCTGCTGGTAGGCCAGCCCGCGCTCCAACTGATCGCGCACCACGGCGGCCGAGTCCGGGCGCTGCACCCGATTCATGCCTAGTTCGGTGAATACCACTGGCAGGCCGTAGCGGGCGAAGGTCTTCTGCATCCAGCCCGCCGGATCGGCCGGAGTGTTGCCAAACAGGTAGGTGCCCTCGTTGTAGGAATTCGGATTGAGCATCAGCTGACTGCGGTAGGGCGCCAGCTCGGTCTTGTTGACAAGCCGGTCGAACAGGTCCCACGCGGGCGCCTCCACGCCAGGCCGCTGTGCAAAGGTGACTGGGATGCCCACGTGCATGCTCTTGCTGAAGCCCTGGCGCTCGGCCTCCTGCAGGAAGCGAACCGTGAGGTCGACGGCCTGCCCGTAGGCTGCTACGCCTTCCTGGTCCAGTTCGTTGGAGATGGTGATGCCGGCGATGGCGGGGTGCCAGTCGGGTTTGCCGCTGCTGCCGGCAAAGTTGCCCGGCTTCAGGTAGCCGCGGATCTGCTCATCCCAGTACTGCGGGTTCTTCACCAGCCAGTTGCTGATCGGCACGATCACCTTGATACCCAGGCTTTGCGCGCGATCCAGGAAGGGGCGGTGGTCGTTGCGCAGGTCCCAGTCGTAGACGCGCACCAGGTTGATGCCCATGTCCTTCATGGTCTGCAGGTCGTTGCGGCAAGCGGGCTCGCAGGACTGCTGGAGGTAGGACTGCGTGCCCCACAGCGAGCCGAATTGCTTGCGCGCCACGTCGCTGCCGAAGTAGATGCGGGTGTTGTTGGCGGTGGACGGGTTGTAGCCCTGGCCAAAGGCCTGGTAGGCCGTGCCCTTGCCCAGGTCGGGAAAGCGCGAGAACGCACCCGAGTCGATGTTGAGCGCCACCTGCTGCAAGGTCAGCGCCGCGGCGGGGCCGTCGCCCAGCTCGGTGGCGGCGTAGCTGAGGGTGCCGGTGATGGCGTCGAGTTGCGGCGCGTCCAGGGTGAAGAAGTAGAGTCGGGCCTGGCCCTCGGCCGTCGTGCCGTAGACGGCGGCATTGGGTGGGTTGGCGCCGAAACGCTGGCTCCAGCCCGTGCTGAAGTCGGACGTGGCACGGCTGTCGTAGTACTGGCCGGGGGCGTTGTCGACCATCAGCGTGCGGTCGGCGGTGTCCTGCAGGGTCAGGCGATAGTGGCCGGCGGGGCCTTCCGGCGCGATCGTGGCCTGGCCTGCGTGCTGGATGTAGGAGCTGACCTCCTGGTCGTCCACCACGTTGTTCAGCACCTCCAGCAGCGGGTCGCTGATGGCCAGCGCGGCAGCAGCCGGCTCGGGCATGGAGTTGGCGATGGCGAACAGCGGAACGCGCAACTGGCCGGCCTGCGCGTCGTACACCGGGCGCGCGAGGCGCGCGTAGATGGCCTGCAGCGCGCCGTCCTGCTGGAAGTGCAGCGTCGCGTGCGGCTCGATACCGTCATAGGCGGCGTCCCAGTCGCGGCTCACGTAGTCGGTCAGTGGCTGCTCGCCACTGGCGCGGCCGGGTCGGTCCTCGAACCAGAAGGCCTGGGGTGCGGGTTGGTCGAGCACCAGCGTCCACTCCTGTGGCGAATCGCCCGGCAGCAACTGGCCCGTGGGCGCCGCCAGCATGTGGATGCGCGTGGTGATGTCGACCGGGGTGTCGGGGCCATCATTGCCGCCACAGGCAGCCAGCAGGACCGCTGTGGCCAGGACGATCAACCCGGTCTGGATGCGTTGAAGCATGGAGTTCTCCGTGGGGTCATGGCAAGCGGGTGAACTGGCCGTGCGTGGTGTCGCGGCCGAAATATTCGATCTGCATTTCGCCCGGCGTGAAGCGCACCGCCGACACGGAGCCGCGGGGGGCGTTCTCGCTCATCAGGTCGAACACGAATTCGTTGCGATCCCAGTGGCGCAGCGCGTAGCGCAGCGGCGTCGGGCCGATCGCGAGTTCGAGCGTGTTCCCATTGGCGCTCAGGTCGACCTGCGCGTCCCCGTAGTAGGCATTGGTGTAGCGGCCGGTGTAACTGGCCAGCGGCTGCGGTGGCGCAGGATCGGCGGGCGGCGACTGGCCCGCCCGCTCGCCCTCGGGCTTGTAGAGCTCGTGCAGCTGCGGTTGTGTGAAGTCCAGCCAGTCGCGGCTGGGCGTGCCTGCAGGCACGTCACCCCATGCCTGTTCGCCGAAGGCCAGCGCAATGGCTTCGGCCAGCCCGCGCGGCTGGGCGTTGGTGAGCACGGTGATGCCCAGGCCGGCCTCGGGCCACAAGGCGAAGGAGGTGCCCGCGCCCAGGACAAAGCCGCCGCTGTGCGACAGGCTGGCATGGCCGTGCAGGTCGGCCCCCGAGTTGAAACCATAGCCGTAGCGCCCGCCGGGCTGCGCCGTCGTCGCGGCTTTCAGCGCAGCCGGGCTGATCAGCGTCCTGCCCTGCCACCGGCCCTGATCGAGCACCAGCGTCATCCAGCGCGCCATGTCGGCTGCGCTGGAGCTGACGCCGCCAGCGGGCGACTGCGCATCGGGCTGACGCTGCGGGTCTTGTACCTCGTACTGAGCCGGCTGGGCGCCGTAGCTGTCGTAGGTGACTCCGATCTGCACGTGGCCCCAGGCGCGGTTGGCCTGCCGGGAAAAATCGGCATCTCGTGAACTGGTGCGCGCCATGCCCAGCGGCTGGTAGAGCGTGCGCGCCGACAGGGCGGCCCAGTCGGTACCCATGGCGCGCGCCATGCCCTCGGCGGCGGCGGTCAGGCCGAAGTTGGTGTAGATGTAACTGCCAAAGGGTTCCAGCGCAGCGCCACGCAGACGCTGCAGGATTTCGGCACGGTCGTAGCCCAGCTCTTCCAGCCGGTCACCGGCGTGGTCGTGCAGGCCCGAGCGGTGGGAGTAGAGGTTGCCCAGCGTCAGGCGGGCGTTGAGTATAGGGTCGGTGTAGGCCAGGCTGAAGTCGGGCAGCAGCTGCTGGATGGGCGTGTTCCAGTCGATTCGGCCGTTCACGGCGCTGCCTGGCATCTGCCCGGCCATCACCGTGGCGGCGATCGACTTGGACACCGAGGCGAGCTGGAACACGGTGTCGGCGTCGACCGGCGCGTTCTCGCCCAGCTTGCGCATGCCAAAGCCGCGAGCGTACAGGGTCCGGCCTTGATAGACCACCGATACCGCCACACCCGGCACGCCGGTGCGCGCCATGAGCTGCGGCACCAGGGTGTCGAGCTGCGCCACCGCCTGTTGCACGGCGGCGGGTACCGGGGGTGGGGCGGGTGACGTGTCGTCGTCGCCGCCACAACCCGCGATCAGGCCAGCGCCCAGAACCATCGGCGCCAGCGGGCGCAAGCAGGGCAGGAAGTTCATGGTGTCACGTGAGCAGGAGTCAGATTGCCTGGCAGGCGGTGCGAATACGGCGGAACGAGCCATCCGTTCCATGCTTGTGTGCGGATGCGGAAGCTGGGTTCACAGCCGTGCTAGCTACCAAGGGAGGCCCCCCGGCTCTGCCGGGGAGGCAGTAGAAGTTTGAC
>CAYRHV010000244.1:0-4119 GCA_964424045.1 uncultured Ottowia sp.
TTCGTCAAGGAGCTGGAGACGGCGCTGGAGGACGGCCGCGCCGACCTGGCCGTGCATTCGCTCAAGGACGTGCCGATGGAGCTGCCCGAGGGCTTTGCCCTGGCCTGCGTGCTGGTGCGCGAGGACCCGCGCGACGCCTGGGTGTCGTCGCAATATGCGCGGCTCGAAGACCTGCCCGCCGACGCCGTGGTCGGCACCTCCAGCCTGCGGCGCACGGTGCTGCTGCGCGCGCTGCGGCCCGACCTGCGCATCGAGCCGCTGCGCGGCAACCTCGACACACGCCTGCGCAAGCTGGATGAGGGCCAGTATGCCGGCATCGTGCTGGCCGCCGCCGGCCTGAAGCGCCTGGGCCTGGAGGCGCGCATCCGCCACGTGTTCGACACCGCGCAGATGCTGCCCGCTGCCGGCCAGGGCGCGCTGGGCATCGAGATCCGGGCCGGGCGCGACGAGCTGCGCGCGCTGCTGGCGCCGCTGGCCGACCGGACGGCGGAACTGACCACCGCCGCCGAGCGCGCCGTCAGCCGCGCCATGGGCGGCAGCTGCTCGATGCCGCTGGCGGCGCACGCCACGCTGACGGGCGCGCGCATGGTCCTGCGCGCCGCCTGGGGCGACCCCGACGGCGCGCCGGGCCTGGTCACCGCCAGTGGCGAGGCCGAGGTGGCCGATGCTGCCGCTGCCGAAGCCCTGGGCGCGCGCGTGGCGGGCGAGTTGCGCGCGGGCGGCGCGCACTGAGCGCCTTGCGGCCATGACCGATGCCCGCGCCCCGCGCCTGCTGGTGACGCGGCCGGCCGATGGAGCCGAGGCCTGGGTCCGCCAGCTGGCGACACACGGCGTTGCGGCCGAGGCGCTGCCCCTGATCGAGATTGCGCTCGAGCCCATGACCGGTGCCTTGCGCGCGGCGCGCGAGCAGCTCGGAACTTATGCCGTGGCGATGTTCGTCAGCGGCAACGCGGTGGCCGGCTTCCTGCAATCCGATGGCGAGCCGGGGCTGCCGGCACCGACCGCGTTGGCGACCCGAGCCTGGTCGCCGGGGCCGGGCACGACCGCGGCCCTGTTGCAGGCCGGCTGGCCCGAGGCGCGCATCGACGCGCCAGCCGCGGATGCGGCGCAGTTCGACTCGGAATCATTGTGGGCGCGCGTGGCCGGGCAGCTGCGGCCCGGCCTGCGGGTGCTGATCGTGCGCGGCGCCGATGCCGCCGGGCGCATTGCCGGGCGCGACTGGCTGGCGCGGCAGCTGGCCGCCGCCGGTGCCGTGGTCGAGCAGGTGGCGGCCTACCGGCGCGTCCCGCCGCGGCTGGACGCGTGCCAGCAGGCGCTGGCGCTGGCGGCGGCCGGCGACGACAGCTGGTGGCTGTTCAGCAGCAGCGAGTCGATCGAGAACCTGCGCCAGGCCCTGCCGCGGGCCGACTGGCGCACCGCGCGCGCCCTGGTCACGCACCCGCGCATCGCCGAAACCGCGCGCCGCCACGGCTTCGGTCGGGTGCACGAGACGCGCCCGGCGCTGGCCGACGTGGCGGCGTCGATAAAATCCCTGGCATGACGCCGGAGCCGCAGTCCACGCCGCCGCCGCTGGCGCCGCAGGCTGGCGAGAACACGCCCGCGCCGCTTGCCGCGCGGGGCGCCGGCATTGCGGTGTGGGTCGCCGGCGTGCTGGCCGTGCTGGCGCTGGCGATGGCGGCGCTGCTGTGGCAGAAGGTCTCGACCATGCAGGAGCAGCTGGCGCGCCAGAGCTCCGACGCCCTGAACCGCTCGGTCGAGGCGCGCACCCTGGCGCGCCAGGCCGAGACCGACGTGCGCGACGCCGTCGGCAAGCTGGCCGCGCTCGATGGCCGAGTGGCCGACCTGGCGGCCTATCGGGCGCAGATGGAAGAGCTGGTGCGCATGGTGGCGCGGGCACGCGACGAGAACCTGGCGGTGGACCTGGAAGCCGCGTTGCGCCTGGCGCAGGACCAGGCCCAGCTGACCGGCAGCCCGCAGCCGTTGCAGGCGGCGCTGCGCAGCGCCGAGCGGCGGCTGGCGCGCGCCGGCGACCCGCGCCTGGCGCCGGTGGTGCAGGCGGTGGCGCGCGACCTCGAGCGCGTGCAGGGCGCCAGCACGCCCGACACCGCTGGCCTGCTGGCGCGCATCGACCAGCTGCTGCGCGACGTCGACAACCTGCCGGTGGCCAATGCCGTCAACGTGGGGCACGCCGTGGCGGCGCCGGAGGAGGAGGCGGAACCACCGAGCTGGTGGCGCCGCTGGCTCGGCGCCGTGGCCGACGAGGCGCGTGCCCTGGTGCGCGTCAGTCGCGTCGAGCGGCCGGAAGCCACCATGCTCAGCCCGGACCAGGCCTTCTTCGTGCGCGAGAACCTGAAGCTGCGCCTGCAGGGCGCGCGCCTGGCCATCCTGGTGCGGCAGTACGACGCCGCGCGTGCCGACCTCTCGGCTGCCTCGCGCGCCCTGAGCACCTGGTTCGACACCGCCTCGCGTCGCACCCAGGCAGCGGCGACGCTGCTGCAGCAGATCCAGGGCGGCACGCGAGCCGCCGAGCTGCCGCGGCTGGACGACACCCTGGTCGCGCTGGCCAACGCGACCGCGGCGATCGAGCGCTAGCGCGGGTTTCGATGCGCGCCGCCCTGTGGCTGATCGGCCTGTTCATCGCCGCGGTGACGCTGGCCCTGTTTGCCGGCGACAACCAGGGCACGGTGACGGTGTTCTGGCCGCCGCACCGCGTCGATCTGTCGGTCAACCTGGTGCTGCTCCTGCTGGCGGGGCTGTTCGTGCTGCTGTATGCGGCCCTGCGCGGCCTGGCGGCGCTGGGGCAGCTGCCGCGCCAGGCGCGGCGCTGGCGTGTGCAGCAGCGCGAGCGCACCACCCAGACCCTGATGCTGGACGCGCGCGTGCAGCTGGCCGCGGGTCGCTTCCTGCGCGCGCGCAAGGCGGCCGAAAGCGTGCTGGCGCGCGTGCAGCGCCGCAGCGCGGAGCAGCCTGAAGGGGGCGGTGGCACACTGCCGGCGCTGCGCACCATTGCCCACCTGACGGCGGCCGAGGCCGCGCACGCCTTGCAGGACGAGGTCACGCGCAACCAGCACCTGGAAGCCGCGCTGGCCAGCGCCAGCGAGGAGCACGCCGCCGGCGAACTGCGCGAGGCCGTGCTGCTGCGCGCCGTGCAGTGGGCGCTCAACGACCGCGACCCGGAGACGGCGCTGGTGCAGCTGGCCGAGCTGCCGGGCGGCGCGCAGCGCCGCACCCTGGCGCTGCGCCTGAAGCTCAAGGCCGCGCGCCAGTCGGGGCGCCTGGCCGAAGCCATGGAGACGGCGCAGCTGCTGGCCAAGCATGGCGCCTTTTCACCCGCGGGCGCACGCAGCCTGCTGCGTGCCCTGGCGGCCGAACTGATCGGCCAGGCCGACGATGTCGAGCGGCTGCAGCGCGTCTGGACCGGCCTGGACGCGCGCGAGCGCAACACCCCCGAGCTGGCCCTGCGCGCCGCCGAACGCCTGCTGGAACTCGGTGGTGATGCGGCGCAGGCGCGCGACTGGCTGGCGCCGGCCTGGGAGCAGCTGCTGGCCGAGCCCGAGGCCTGGACCTCAGCGCAGCGCGTGCGCCTGCTGCTGGCGCTGGAGCGCGCCATGGCGAGCACCGGCACACCCTCCGACCAGTCCTGGCTGGCGCGCATCGAGGCTGCCCAACAGGCGGCGCCGCGCGATCCCTGGCTGCTTTACCTGGCCGGCATGAGCTGCCTGCAGCGCGGGCTCTGGGGCCGGGCCCAGTTGCTGCTGGAGCAGGCCGCGCAATTGCTGGACGACGCGCAGCTGCGCCGCAACGCCTGGCGCACCCTGGCGCAGCTGGCCGAGCAGCGCGACGACCCCGGCGCCGCAGCCAGCGCCTGGCGCGAAGCCGCCCAATAAAAAGCCCGCTGCGAGAGCGGGCGGATTCAGCGGATGAGACCTCGTGGCCGCTTCCTCATGGAAGCGCTGTGGGGTCATGCGTCAAGGGTCAGGCCGGGGCGAGTTCCGAAGCCTCGGCCGCCTGCGGCGCCGGCGTGCGGATCAGGTAGTCGAACGCCGACAGCGCGGCGGTCGAGCCGGCGCCGGCGGCGACCACGATCTGCTTGTAGGGCACGGTGGTGCAGTCGCCGGC
>CAYRHV010000245.1:0-2150 GCA_964424045.1 uncultured Ottowia sp.
GGCACGGCGCGCGTCAAGCGCTACAGCTATCGCAGCAAGGTGGAGCAGCTGCTGGTCGAGTCGATCAGCCGGGCCGCGGCCGACCAGCGCGCCGGCCGCTGCGGACGCGTGGCCGATGGCATCTGCATTCGCCTCTACGACGAGCAGGACTTTGCCGCCCGCCCGCGCTTCACCGATCCCGAGATCCTGCGCTCCTCGCTGGCCGCCGTGATCCTGCGCATGAAGAGCCTGCGTCTGGGCGGCAGCGGCGGACGGGTCGAGGACTTCCCGTTCATCGACGCGCCCTCGGGCCGCGCCATTGCCGATGGCGTGCAGCTGCTGCAGGAGCTGGGTGCGATGGACGAGGCGCAGCAGCTCACGCCGCTCGGCCTGGAGCTGGCGCGCCTGCCGCTGGACCCGCGCGTCGGCCGCATGATCCTGGAGGCGCGTCAGCGCGGCGCGCTGCGCGAGGTGCTGGTGATCGCCGCGGCGCTGAGCGTGCCCGACGTGCGCGACCGGCCGCTGGAGCAGCAGGCCCAGGCCGACCAGGCGCATGCCAAGTTCGACGACGAGAAAAGCGAATTCAGCGGCTACCTGCGGCTCTGGAAATGGCTCGACGACGTGCGCGGTGGAACGGGCCCCCACGCTCCGCGCTTCGCGTCTGCGCTGCCCCCCGAGGGGGCCGCGCCCGGCTTGGGGCGGTCCGGCGCCGGGCGGGCGCCCATGACGCGCCGCGAAATGGCGGCCAGCGAGGGCCGCGGCGGCAAGCCGGTGAACCTGGCCGCGCTGCCAGCGGCGCAGCGAGCAGCGCTGGCCATGCAGGCGGCGCGCGCCGCCCTGGGCGATGCGAGCTTGCCGCCAGCGGCGTCGGCGCCCGGCCCCAGGCTCAGCAATCGGCAATGGGAGACCGTGCTGCGCCAGAATTTCATCAGCATCCGCCGGGTGCGCGAATGGCGCGACATCCACAGCCAGCTGCGCACCGTGGTGGCCGAGCAGCGCTGGCCCGAGAACACCCAGGCCTGCGGCTACGAGGCCCTGCACAAGGCGTTGCTGGCCGGGCTGCTGGGCAATATCGGCTGCCGGCTGGAGGGCGAAGGCGCGCAGAACGGGGAGTACCTGGGCGCGCGCGGCGTCAAGTTTCATCGGCATCCGGGGGCGCGCCTCGCGAAGCGCCCCGGCAAGTGGATCGTTTGCGCGGAACTGGTGGAAACCACGCGCCTGTTCGGCCGCGGCATCGCCAGCATCGAGCCGCAGTGGCTGGAAGAGGTCGGCGCCCACCTGCTGAAAAAGCAGCTGGTCGACCCGCACTGGGAGAAGAAGGCGCAGGACGTGGTCGCCCTGGAGCGCGCCACGCTGTACGGGCTGCTGGTCTACAGCGGCCGGCGCCGCAGCTATGGCGCCGCCGATCCGCAGGGCGCGCGCGAGATCTTCATCCGTCAGGCCCTGGTGGAGGGGCAGCGGCCCGACGACTGGGTGCGCCGGCTGCCATTCCTGGCCGCCAACGAGCGCGCCATCCGCCAGGTCGAGGCGCTGGAGCACAAGAGCCGGCGCCAGGACGTGCTGGTGGACGAGGAGTTGATCTACGCCTTCTACGACAGCCAGATCCCGGCCGGCATCAGCAATGGGCGCGACTTCGAAAAATGGTGGCGCCAGGCCAGCCGTACGCAGCCGGACCTGCTGCAGCTGACGCGCCAGGCGCTCATGCGCCACGAGGCGGCCGGGATCACCACTGCTGCCTTCCCCAAGGTGGTGCGCCTGGGCGGCGTCGACTGCACGGCCAGTTACCTGCATGAACCCGGGAGTCCGAAGGACGGCCTGACCGTGACGGTGCCCCTGTTCGTGCTCAACCAGGTGAGCGAGGCGCGCTGCGAATGGCTGGTGCCGGGCATGCTGAAGGACAAGATCCAGGCCCTGCTGAAAAGCCTGCCGCAGAAGCCGCGCAGCCGTTTCGTGCCGCTGCCGGCGAGCGCGGCGCTGCTGGCCGAGGCTCTGGGCACGTCCGAGGCCTTTGGTCAGGGCAGCCTGGTCGACGTGCTGCTGCAGCGGGTGCGCGAAGTCACCAGCCTGGATGTCCGGCGCACCGACTTCAAGCTCGACATGGTGCCGGCCCATCTGTTCATGAACTTCCGCGTCATCGACGAGGACGGGCGTCAGCGCGGCATGGGGCGCAA
>CAYRHV010000245.1:2250-4117 GCA_964424045.1 uncultured Ottowia sp.
CATCGGCTCGGCCTGCGGCGCCTGTTTGCGCTGCAGGTGCGCGATGCGCTTCGCTACCTGGAGAAGAACGTGCCGCAGCTGCAGCAGATGGCGGCGGCCTACATGGCGCTGGGAACGGTGGAGGAGTTGCGCCGCCAGGTCATCGACGTGGCGCTGGAGCGTGCCTTCCTGCAGGAACCTCTGCCGACAACCGCAGTCGACTTCGGGCGTCGGCTCGAGGAAGGGCGCGCACGCCTGACCCTGATCGCCGGCGAGGTGGCGCGCCTGGCCGGCGTCATCCTGACCGAATACGCGGCGGCGGCGCGCAAGATCCGGGACACCCGGGCCGTCCCGGAGGCCGCCAGCGATGCCGCCGAGCAGCTGCAGCGCCTGATGCCGCCGGATTTCCTCGCCGCCACGCCCTGGGCTGCGCTGCAGCATTTCCCGCGCTACCTGAAGGCGATCGTGCTGCGACTGGACAAGCTGCGTGCGAACCCGGCGCGCGATGTGCAGCGCATGGCCGAGGTGCGGGCGCAGGAGCAGCGTTTCTGGCGCCTGGTCGCCGCCCGCAAGGGGCGGCAGGATGCACGCCTGCAGGAGCTGCGCTGGCTGCTGGAGGAGCTGCGCGTGGGCCTGTTCGCACAGGAACTGCGCACTGCACAGCCGATAAGTGTGAAAAGGTTGGAGAAAGTGTGGTCTCAGTTGACCTGAGTGCCTTAGCAAGTCCGCCGGATCAGCCCAGAATAGTTCGATGTCCGAACGACATGGCACAAAACAGAGATCGAATAGACCCACATGGAGACCCACCCGACGATCGTCTTCATGGACCTCAGCGGCAGCTCGGCCGCCTATGAAGCACTTGACAACGCCCGCGTGGCCGCCGTGGTGTCGAAGACCACGCGCTGGATCGGCCAGGTCTGCCAGGCACACGGCGGGCGAGTCATCAAATATCTCGGCGACGGCGTGCTGGCGCGCTTCCCGACCGGCATCCAGTCGGTCAGCGCGGCCGTGTTCGTCCAGCAGGGCCACACGGCACAGGTGCGCCAGCAGCCCCGTGCGCTGCGCATGGGGCTGAAGATCGGCCTGGCCAGCGGCCCGGTGGTCGAAATGGATGCCGACGCCTATGGCGACTCGGTGAATCTTGCCGCGCGCCTGGCCGACATGGCCGGTGGCGGCCAGATCTGGGCCGACGAATCGGTGCTGTCCCAGGTCTATGGCTGTGCGCCGTCGGACATCCCGACGCCGACCGAGGAGGGCGTGACCCTGATCTCCGAGAGCGCGGTGCGCTCGCGGGCGCTGGGCAAGATCCACGTCCCGGGCCTGACCCAGGCGCGCTCGGTGTTCCAGATCTTCTGGAACGACGACATTCCCTCCGAGCTGCTGACGGCGCCCGGCCGGCTGGACACCGCGCTGGTTTCGCGCGACGGCTCCAACAGCCGCATCGCGCTGGCCTGGCTGAACGTCAACAAGACCTTCACTGCCGGCGGCCAGATCATCCGCATCGGGCGTGCGGCCGGCAGCGACTTTCTCATCACCGACCGACGCGTGTCGCGCCAGCACGTGAAGATCGAGTGGACGCAGGGCACTTTCGTGCTCACCGATGTCAGCAGCTTCGGCACCTGGGTGCGCTATGCCGAAACGCCCGAGTCCGAAATCGCGCTGCGGCGCACCCAGTGCCTGCTGCATTCGACCGGCGAGATCGCGCTGGGCGCGCCGTTTTCCGATTTCAGCGTGCCCGTGCTGAGCTTTCACGTGCTGGGCGTGCCGGTGGTGTCGGAGCAGCGCAAGCTGCCACTGCGCGGGTCCGCACCCTGAGCGAACGGCGCGGTTGCCGCCGCGTGCCGCGGCCTCACAGCATGTTGGCCAGGAAGGCGCGCGCGCGCTCGTG
>CAYRHV010000246.1:0-4104 GCA_964424045.1 uncultured Ottowia sp.
GCCTCGTCCTCCAGCAGCCAGGCGATGACACGCGGCAGCACCTCGCGGGCGGCATGGGGCGAGTGCATGATGCTGGCGTGGCCGTAGGCATGGGCATAGCCGGTCGAGGGTCCGCACAGCAGGAACTCGCCCTCGGCATGTCCACCAAAGCGCTGCCAGAAACGCCGGCAGGCCTCGGGCGGTGCGACGAGGCGATCTTGCTGGCCGGCGACGGCCATCACGGGCAATTCCATGTCGCGCTGCAGCGCGGCGTAGTCGAAGCCGTCCCTGCCGACGAAGCGGCGCCGCAGGTTCCAGCGAAACCAGGAGGCCATCATGGCGTGTGGTTCATCCTGGACGCCCAGGCGCAACGGCCGGGCCGGGATCCGTCCATAGGCGCGTGCCACCCCCGCCGCCAGCGCCAGGCGCGCAAAGCGCCAGGGCGTGCCCGCGGCGCCGCTGGCCTGGCAGGCAAACAGCGCCATCCGCTGCAACAGCTCGCCCAGTTCGGGCTGGCGCAGCAAGGCCATGGTCAGCGCCAGGCCACCCCCGCTGTGGGCGGCGGCGCACAACTGGCCCGGCGCCACCTGCGTACGCAGCGCGGCCAGGGCGGCCGGAATGTCCTGTTCCGCCACGGTTTCCATGTCAAAGGCATCGGCCACCGACTCGCTGTTGCCATGGCCGCGCCATTCGAGGATCCAGGCCACGTGGCCCTGCCGGGCCCAGGCGCGCGCCAGGCTCATGCAGACGCGCCGATCGGAAAACATGCCGTGCGTGAGCAGCAGGTGGCGCGGCTGCGCCGCCTGGTGCACGCCGTGCGCCACGCGCCACCACCCCAGGGACACGCCGTCTCGTGCCCGCAATGGCTGCTGCTCGCAGGCAATCATGCTGAATACCCCGCGGTTGACCGCTCCCGAACCCCTGAAAGCTCCCATCGATATTAGCCTCATCGAGTTTGTCTGGGGCCACCCGCGCCAATCACGCAGACGCGCTATGCGCTGGCAGCCGCAGCAGCCAGGCGGGCGGTCGGGTCCGGCCGCCGCACCTGCTGCACCGCGGCGCGCTGCAGGGCCTGGACTCGAGGCCAGGCCAGCAGGCTCTGGATCAGGGGCACGAAGAAACTGCCCTCGGCACTCAGCAGCCAGTGCTGCGCCTCGACGCTGGCCCAGCCCCGCTCGGCCAGCACTTCGGCGACACCGCCAAAGTCGTCGGCGAATTCGTGCCCGAACAGCGTCTGGTACTTGTCGAGATCCACCGACATCTCCTGCAGGGACTGGAACAGCCAGAGCAGGCGCACGTCCTCCGGCGAGTGCCGGTGGAAGCTCTCGATCGGCACGCGCCCGGCCCGGAGCGCCTCGGCATAACGGCCCAGGGAGCGCCAGTTCATGGTGGAGACCGAGGGCACGTCGGCCGGCGCGTGGTGGGCGCGCACGCTCACCGCGGCGTGCCCGAAGCCGCACATGTAGCGCCGCGCCTCGGGATTGCCGGCATCCAGGCCGTCGCGCAGGTTCTGCTCGTAGAGGTATTCGAAGGCCTCGAGCCCGCTGGGCAGCGTGTCGCCTTCCCGGCGTTCCCAGTCATAGACCGTGCGCTGCACGAAACCCTGGGACTCCAGGAAGGCCCTGGATTCCAGGTACATCTCGAGCTTGCCGGCCACCGACGGCACGTGCTGGCGCTGGCGCAGCGCGAAATCGGAGCGGCCCGCAATGTTCAGCTCGTAGTGCGTGATGTGGCGAATGCCGGAATCCACCATCATCTTCAGGCCGTCGAGCATGTCCTGCACCGTCTGCTCCGGCCAGGCATAGATCAGGTCCACGTTGCAGGCCAGCTCGTGGCGCTCGAAGGAGGCAATGGCGTCGAAGACCTGCCGGTTGGTCTGCTTGCGGCCGCTGTAGCGCAGCAGCCGCTCGTTGAGCTGTTGCACGCCCATGCTGACGCGATTGAACCCGGCCGCCTTGATGGCCTGGATCTTGTCCTCGGAGAACAGCTGGGGGATGCCTTCAAGCGTCTTCTCGACCTGCTCGGTCTGGCCCGGAAACAGGGTCTCGGCGAGCTCCACCAGGCGCGCGTATTCGCCCGGCTGCATCAGGTTCGGCGTGCCGCCGCCAACGTAGAACGACTCCAGCCGGCTGCCGGCGCAGGCGTCGCGCCGCAGGTCGACTTCCTGCCCCAGCAGCTTCAGGTATTCGGCGGTCGAGTCCTTGCCGCGGTAGTCCTCGGTCGGGAACAGGCAGAAGCCGCAGTGCGGTGGGTCGGTCGGCAGGCAGAAGGGAATGCCGAAGTAGAGGTTCACCCGCGCCGGGTGCCGCGGCTGTGCCGCCCACGACGCCTCGACCGCCCCCTGCGTGTCGTCACGCGCCCAGAACACCGGGGACGGGTGGCCATGCAGGACCTTGTTGGACAGGTGGCGATCCTGGTTTCGCACCAGGAACTCGCGCACCTCGGCTGCACTCATGGGGGAAGACGATGGGTTCATGTCGCTCGCAGTGGGTGGAAATGAAGGTCAGGAGGCATCGGGCGCTGGCGCCACGACCAGGCAGGCGTTGCTGCCGCCAAAGGCAAACGAGTTGGACAGCAGCGGACCGCGGCGTGGCAGGGGACGGGGCGCCTCGCGCACCAGGTCGAGCCCGACGCCTTCGGGCGCGATCGACTGCAGGTGGCGCGTGTGCGGCACCGCGCCGCGCTGCAGCGTCGCCACGCAGGCCGCCAGTTCGATCGCGCCGGACGCCCCCAGCAGGTGTCCGTGCAGGGACTTGGTGGCGCTCATCGGCACCGCATGGCCGTCGAACACCCGCGCCACCGAGCCCAGCTCGACCCGGTCGCCCACTGGCGTGCCGGTGCCATGGGCGTTGATCGCGACGATGTCGGTCGCCGCGCAGTCGGCGTCGGCCAGGGCCGCGCGCATGGCGCGCTCCTGCCCGTCCGCGTCGGGTTCGGTCCAGTGGTGCGCGTCGTTGCTGACGCCGTAGCCCTGCAAGACGGCCAGCGGCCGGGCGCCGCGCGCGCGCGCGGCCGCCTCCTGCTCGAGCACGAAGAACACCGCGCCCTCGCCCAGCACCATGCCCTGCCGCGACTGGTCGAACGGGCGGCAGGCGCGCTCCACCTCGTCCTCGGGCGCCAGCACGCGCAGGGCCTCCCAGGCCTTGAGGGTGCCGGTGCCGAACGGCGCTTCGCTGCCGCCGGCCAGGATGCAGCTCGCATAGCCGTGGCGGATCGTGCGCAGGGCTTCGCCCAGGGCATTGCTCGAGGACGCGCAGGCGGTGGTGTAGGTCTGCACCGGGCCGCGCAGCCCGAGTTCCATGGCCACCGCGCTGGCGGCCGCCGAAGGCAGGCAGCGCAGCAGCGTCAGCCCAGGGATGCGCTGCGTGGCAAACAGGCGCTCGTAGGCGGCGTGGTTGGCCTCGGAGTTGCCGCTGCCATTGCCCAGGTAGACACCGCAGCCAGCCAGGATGTCGGGCTGGCCTTCAAGCCCCGCGTCCTGGAGCGCGCGGCGCGCCGCCAGCGTCGCGAGCTGGCCGACCCGATCCATGTGGGACGGCCAGCGCGTCGACTCCAGCTCGGGGTCGTCCACCAGCGCCGCCGGCACGGGCCGCACCATCGGCTTCTCGAGCCGCTGGAACACGCTGTTCGTCGTGAACAGCTGCTCGATAAACGCCTCGGCGTTGCTGCCCAGCGGGGTGGCAAAACCCCAGCCGGTCAGCCAGACGGCATGCCCGGGCCGCGCGCGCGACCGGGCGCCAGAGCCGGCGCTCAAGACGCCGGCCTCAAGCTCTGGCCCGGGCCTGGGTTGGCTCGTCAGCGCAGATGCGCTCCACCACGCCGGCCAGCTGGCCCACCGTCAGCACATCCACCAGGTCGGCGTCGCGGATGTCGATGCCGAACTCGGATTCGATCTCGGACAGGAAGTCCACCATGTCCAGCGAATCGCCCACGGCGTTCAGCGGCGTGTCCGGCTGGATCGTGGCGGCGTCGATCTTGAAGGAGCGTTGCGCCAGCTGCAACAACGCATCGGTTACCTTGAGAGCCATGGGCAGGGCCTTTCCTGAGGTCGGTCGGTTGAAGAAGCCGGAAGACGCATGAAACGTCGTCCCGCAATTATTTTAACTACATATGTATTACTTACAT